>JABFSD010000165.1 GCA_013140935.1 Acidobacteriota bacterium | reverse complement strand
GGCTTGATGACCGATGCGCAATTCAACACCGGCACGCGCGCGCAACCGTTGGGCGACCGCAAAGCAGGCGTCAGCGTTGATCTAGATGCGCTCGCGGCTTACGTGGCTTCGTTGAATACGTTTTCGCCCTCGCCTTATCGCACGAATGGTGCGCTCACCCCCGACGCCGTCGCGGGTCGTGACGTATTCCGCACCGCCAATTGCGCGCAATGCCACAGCGGCACGGCATTTACGGAAAGTGGCACCTCAAGCGGAGCCGCAACGCTGCGCGACATTGGTACGCTGAAACCTGCAAGCGGACAGCGGCTGGGCGGCACGTTGATGGGGATTGATACGCAAACCTTGCGCGACGTGTGGGCGACTGCGCCTTATTTGCACGACGGTTCGGCGGCGACGCTGGCTGAAGCTGTCACTGCGCATCGCGGCGTATCGCTCACCGCCACCAATCTCACGCAACTCGTCGCTTACCTACAGCAAATCGGTAGCGAAGAAACCAGCGTGCCGGCGAACAATCAAGCGCCGACCGCGGGCTTGACCGCGCCTGCCAACAACGCGACGTTCACGGCTCCGGCGGCGATTACGCTCAACGCGAATGCGGCGGATGCCGACGGTTCCGTCGCCCGCGTAGAGTTTTATCAAGGCTCGACCAAACTCGGCGAAGACGCTGTTGCGCCTTACAGCTTCATGTGGAGCAACGCGGCGGCAGGCACATACGCCCTCACCGCACGCGCCGTAGACAACACGGGAGCCGCCGTTTTCTCAACTGCCGTCAACGTCACCGTCACGGCAATAACGAATCCCATCCCAGGCAATGGCACGGGCTTGCGCGGCGAGTATTTCGACAATATGGATTTGACCGTGTCGAAACTCGTGCGCACCGACGCTACCGTCAACTTCGATTGGGGCACGAGCGCGCCCGACGCGAGCGTTGCGGCAGATACGTTCTCCGCGCGTTGGACGGGACAGGTGCAGGCTCTCTTCACTGAAAGCTATACGTTTTACACCGTGTCGGACGACGGCGTGCGGCTGTGGGTCAACAACCAACTCATCATCAACAACTGGACGGATCACGCGCCTGTCGAGAACAGCGGCGTGATTACGTTGCAGGCTAACCAGCGATACGACATTCGCATGGAGTATTACGAAAACAGCGGCGACACGGTCGCGCGACTGCTGTGGTCGAGCGCGAGCCAAGCCAAACAGGCGATTCCGCAAGCCTATCTTTATCCGGTGGCGTCCGATGCGCCGGCGCTGGTTTACGTCAGTGAGTTGACCCCCGTGTCGCAAGTCAATGGTTGGGGGACTTATGAACGCAACCGCAGCAACGGCGAACAAAATTCCGCTGACGGACGCACGATCACGTTAAACGGGGTGGCTTATGCCAAGGGCTTGGGCGTTCACGCGGCGTCAGACTTACGGTTCAACCTCAACGGCGAATATCAGACGTTCCTTTCCGACATCGGTCTCGACGATGAAGTCGGCAACAACGGCTCGGTCGTGTTTCAAGTCTGGGCCGACGGCGCGAAACTTTATGACAGCGGCCTCATGAAAGGCTCTGCGGCTACCAAACGTTTCACGCTTGATGTGGCGGGCAAACGCGAACTCCGCCTCGTCGTGACCAATGGGGGCGACAATCTGAGTTACGACCACGCCGATTGGGCGAATGCGCGATTGATGCGGTAGCCGGTTGTCGGTTGTCGGTTGTCGGTTTCGCCCAACTTTATCAACTCTGGTATGCTCGGTTTATCAAGATAGATTGGAGGCACTGAAAATGATTGTGACGATTCCGCATGAGTTAGAAAACAAGATCGTCGCTTTGGCTGCGCAAAAAGGAGTTGAACCTTCTACCTTCATCGTTGCTTTGGTCGAAGAGGATGTCGAAGCAGCGTGGAACGCGAAAGCCGTTCACGGCACGAACGGTCATCACAAAACGGATGATGACTATGACCCCAATGCGCTGAAGCGGGCGACGGAACGAATCACGCAACGCACACGCGCAGAGAGAGAGGCGGTGCGACAGGAATTATTGCAATCCATTCCGCCGCCTCTGCCGATTCCTGAAGGAAAAACCGTCTTTGACATGCTCGCTCGAATCAGAGGCGAAGAAACCGAAGAGCAAGTTTATGCAGCCCTTGAGCGGTTGAGCTAATGCCCAAGAACTATCTTTTAGATTCAAATATTTTGGTTCATCTGGTGCGCGAGTCGCCTTTGGCTGAGTGTGAAACAAACCTATCAGCCGCTGATGGCCGACCCACGACCGGCGATTAGCATAGTAACGGAAGGCGAGCTTCGTTCACTCGCCATTCAATGGAAATGGCGCGCGCGCAAAAAAGACCAGATGCGTTTTTACCTTCAATATTTTTTGCGCGTGCTCGTAGACAGCCCCATCGTCTTTGAAGCGTATGAAGCGATAGATGCTTACAGTGAATCTATCGGTCGCACCATGGGAAAGAACGATCTGTGGATTGCCGCCGCCGCCTCAGCGATGAACGCCACCTTGATAACGACCGATAAAGACTTTCATCACCTGCAACCCGAATACATTCCTGCTATTGACTGGATAGACCCCGAACCGTTCAAAAGACTTGAAGGAATGCCATAACGCTGACTCTCTTTCCCTATCCTATGCTCGTGCGTATACTGCGGCTTACTCAAAACCACACAGCAAGAAATCATTCGTAAGCAACAGTAATCCATGTTCGATAAGTTACGTGAAGAGTGCGGCGTGTTCGGTATTTACCAATCAATTGGGCAACCGAGTGGGCAGCCGAATCCTGCTGAAATTCAGGCCGCTGAGACGGCCTATCTGGGCTTGTATGCCTTGCAACATCGCGGGCAGGAATCAGCCGGCATCGTCAGCGGCGACGGCGGGCAAATGTATTCCGAACGCGGCATGGGACACGTCAACGACCTGTTCACGCCGCCCAAAATCGCGCGCCTCAAAGGCCACGTCGCCATCGGCCACGTGCGTTATTCGACCGCCGGCAAAGTCAGCATCAACGAAGCGCAGCCTTTCGCCATCAAGTGCGGATTCGGACAACTCGCGCTTTGCCACAACGGCAACCTGCCCGACGCCAGCGAAGCGCGCCGGCAACTCGAATATGACGGAGCGATTTTTCAATCCACTTCCGACACCGAAGTCGTCCTGCATCGCATCGCGCGTTCCCGTCGCCGCGATCTCATCGAAGCCATCGTCGAAGCCCTGATGTTCGATGACGGCGCTTTTTCGATGCTGTTCGCTACGCCCGATCGTTTGATCGCCGTGCGCGACCCACGCGGTTTTCGTCCGCTGTGCATGGGCGAACTCGAAGGCGCGACGGTATTCGCGTCAGAAACCTGCGCCTTCGATTTAATCGGCGCGACTTACCTGCGCGACGTAGCGCCCGGCGAAGTCGTCGTCGTTGACTCACACGGCATCACTTCGAACTTTCCTTTTCCGCCCAAGCCGCATACGCATTGCATTTTCGAACACGTTTATTTTTCGCGGCCTGATTCCATCGTCTTCGGACGCAGCGTCAACAAGAGCCGCCACCTGATGGGCAAAGCTCTGGCGCGCGAAGCTCCGATTGAGAAAACCGACGACGCCATCGTCGTGCCCGTGCCCGATTCAGGCGTCGCCGCCGCGATTGGCTTCGCTTCCGAATCCGGCTTGAAGTTTCGTTTCGGAATGATGCGCAACCATTACATCGGGCGCACGTTCATCGAACCGCAATCGAACACGCGCCACCTCGGCGTGCGCATCAAACTCAATCCCGTCCGTGACCTGATCGAAGGCAAGCGCGTAGTGCTGATTGACGATTCGATCGTGCGCGGCACTACGTCAAAAAAGATCGTGAAGATGGTGCGCGAAGCCGGTGCGAAAGAAGTCCATATGCGCATCAGTTGCCCACCCACGAGTTGGCCGTGCTATTACGGCGTAGACACGCCGACGCGCAATGAACTCATCGCGTCGCACAATTCCGTTGAACAGATACGCGAGTTTCTCGAAGCCGATTCACTCGGCTATCTAAGTCTGCAAGGGCTTTACGACGCCGTGGGCGACGGCGAACAAAAACGTTTTTGCTCGGCTTGTTATACCGGCAATTACCCCACTCAACTTGGTAACTTCGGCGAGACTTCGCATGAGCGTGAAGAACTCACCGCCGTTCCGCTAGCGACCGACTAAATCAAAAGCGCGTTCGTAGTTCCGCCTTTAGGCGGGTGGCTTCGCATGCCGAACGCCCGCCTAAAGGCGGAACTACGAACGCGTATTTCGTTCATCCAACTCATGACAACGTACAAAGACGCTGGCGTAGACATTGACGCCGCCAATCACGCTACCGAACGCATCAAAAAACTGGCGCGTTCGACTTACAACATCAACGTACTTTCCGACATCGGCAGTTTCGGCGGAATGTTCAGCGGCAGTTTCGACGACACGCGCAGCCCCGTCCTCGTCGCCAGTTGCGACGGCGTAGGCACGAAACTCAAGATCGCTTTTGAGACCGGCATTCACAACACGGTCGGTTACGATCTGGTGTCGGCCTGCATCGGCGACATTCTCGTGCAAGGCGCGCGTCCGTTGTTTTTTCTGGATTACATCGCCTGCGGCAAGCTCGACCCCAACACGATCACGCAAATCGTCGAAGGCATCGCCAGCGGTTGCCGCGATTCTGATTGCGCGCTGTTGGGCGGAGAGACGGCTGAGATGCCGGGCTTTTATCAGGACGGCGAATATGACATTGCCGGATTCATCGTCGGCGTAGTGGACAAAAAGAAAGTCATCAACGGTTCGCGCATCACTGACGGCGACGTCGTCATCGGCATTCCGTCAGCGGGCTTGCACACCAATGGATACAGCCTCGCGCGCAAAGTCTTGTTCGATGTAGCCGGTTACAAAGTCAATACGCACGTAGACGAATTGGGCTGTACCGTCGGCGAAGAATTGCTCAAGCCGCATAAGAATTACCTGCCCGGCTTGTCGAAAGTCATCGAACACGAAGGCGCAATCAAAGGCATGGCGCACATCACCGGCGGCGGACTGGTCGAAAACATTCCGCGCATCCTGCCGCACAACGTCGAAGTCGTCATTAACCAAAACAGTTGGCCCGTACCGCCCGTGTTCAACCTGATTCAAAGACTAGGTAACGTACCGCACGACGACATGATGCGTACTTTCAACATGGGCATCGGCATGGTCGTGATCGTGCATAAAGGCTTCGCGCAATTCGTGATTGACCAACTCGACAACGCGCGCGAAAAGCATTACGTGCTGGGCGAAGTCGTCAGCGGCATTCGCTCGGTACGATTCGTTTGATTCAACGATGACCTTTCGGAAAAAGACTTCCTCCCACGAAACCGCACGAAGAGGACACGAAGTCTTTTCTTCTTCGTGAAAACTTCGTGTTCCTTCGTGGGAGGATCATTTTCTTGATGGCTATATTCAAAACCATGTCGCAAACACGCATCGAAGTCTTTCGTCAAATGCTCACGGCTGACCCCGCCAACACGATGGTGCGCTTTGGCCTCGCCAACGAATTGCTCAAGCTCGAACAATGGGCTGACGCCGTCACTGAGTTGCAAACTTATTTGAGTCAGGCTGACGATCAGGGCAACGCTTACGGCAAACTGGCGCAGGCGTTGGATCGCTTGGGCCGCACCGAAGAAGCGCGCGCGGCTTATCAGCAAGGCATCGCCGCTGCTTCGCGCCACGGGCATCCGAGTATGGCGCAGGATTTTCAGATGGCATTGGATGAATCGCTCTAACTGTCAGCCGCGAATCACGGTAATCGTCCGCCCGGCGGGCGACACCGCCGTTTCCGTCGTAGTTCGTTCACTCAGGTCGGGCAAGCCGTTGCGTTGATCGAAGATCACCAGCCAGCCGATGTCTTGACTCAATCCGTTCAGATAAACATCAAGTTGCTTCAGCCCTTCCTTCAACGGATCGGATTTGCCATCGCGCCAGACCTTGAGTTCCATTCCCAGCGTGAATTTGCCGTAGCGCAGACAGACATCCATGCGCCGCGTGCCGATGGCGTATTCGCGTTCGATCCGTCCGCCGCCATTGGCGACACGATGCAAAAAGGCGAGCAAGACGATATGCGGCGCGATTTCGTGATAATGCACGCTGCCCAGCAGTGGTTGACCGTGCTGTCGCCAGAATTCCAGAAAGGACTCACGCAGGTGTTCGGGGTTGAGGCTGCCATCTGCGTTCAGCCACGCAGGCGCAATTTGCGGCAATGAAGCGCGCGTCACATCGGACAGCACATTCGGAATGATTTCGTGATAGATGGGATTGGCGATGAAAAGGCCGCTGCCATTGATTCGCCTGACCAGCCCCAGATCCTGAACCAAGCGCAGATCATCCGGCGGCAGATCACCCAGCGCATTGCCCGCCAGAATGGGTTCGATAATCTGGCGCACACGTGTTTCGCGCAGCCGCTCCAGCAGCGAATCCAGATGTGTTTCCTGCCGCTCAATCAGAATGTCTTTTGACCGCTCAATCTCGCTGATGGTCACGGGCTGCGCCGGATCGGTTTGCAGTTCCTCAACCGCCACTTTGGCCAGGACATTGACCATATAGGGCTGCCCCTGCGTCAGTTCATACGCGCGCGCCACCGCCTCGTCGGTGAAGACCTGTCCGGTTTCCGCCGTATGCTGACGATAAAGCGTCGCGACATCCGCCGCTGAAAAGTTTTCCATCGTCAGCGAGCGCGCTTTGACATTAAACGGGCTGGAGGTATTGAGGTGGTCGCTGCCGCCCGATTTGATTTTGTAATCGCGCACATCGCGCATCCCGATCAGCCCCAGCGACCAGGGAAAGCTCTTCGGGCGATAGGTGAACCCGTCGCGAAACTGATGCGGGATGGACAGCAGCAAGTCATCTTTCAGCGAATCAATCTCATCCAGAAAGACGATCAGCGGACGTGGAATGGCGCGCGACCAGTCACGCAAAGCCGATTTGCCAGCTTCTGTGGCTTCAGCTTCGCCAAACCGAAATCAAGACTCTTCACGCGGCCATCGTTGGTACTGCACGCGCAACTCTTCGCCCGCGAGCAATTCGGCGACGAGGTAAGGTGCGCTTTCGTGCAGTCCGAAGTCAGGCACCGTCAAAATGTCGCGGGAAGGAAAAGTGCGCGCAGTCTAAAGCGATTCAGGGGAGAACGAAACCGCGCGCAACGGTGGCGCAACTTCGCCAAAGTTGCGCGGCTCCCGCAGGCAACGCATTGATGGTTACGCGTACGCTGGGCAGAAGGTGCGTAGGGGGATGTCCGTTCCGTAGTAATTTTTTGCCTTGTGATCGGCACAAGCTCGGCAGCTTGTGCCACCGGTTAGCCTTTATACGTCGTCAGCCCGGCTTGATAAGCCAACAGCCGCGCGAGTTCTTCAGCTTCTGAAAGAGGAAGATTGCTGATGCGCGGCACGCCGCCGGTGAACGCCTGTCCGGCGGTATCAATGTTCAAGCCCGCCAAGCCCAAGCGCCGATCAAACGGCGTTTGCGTAATTTCCAAACCCTGAATCTTGCTGATCGGAATGATGCGCGTGGCGCGTCCCAGCCAGCCTGCGCGCGTGAACAAATAGCGATGCGTGAGCGCGTATCCAAGATGGCGATAACTTTCGCGGTGGAAGTAATAAGCC
>JABFSD010000042.1 GCA_013140935.1 Acidobacteriota bacterium | reverse complement strand
CAGTAAGCATCGGCGTGTTGCGGTTTCAACGCGATGTACTGGGTGAAATCGGCTTCGGCGCGCGCCCACTCCTGCTTGCGTTGCCAACAGGCCGCGCGGTTGTACCACACGTCGGCGAAGCCCGGCTTGAGTTGAATGGCCTGATGGTAATCGCTCATCGCGCCTTCCAAATCGTCCTTGAATTGCCGCGCCGCGCCTCGGTCGCTGAAGGCTTCGGCGAAGTCAGGCCTGAGTTTGAGCGCGCGGTTTTGATCGCTGATCGCGCCGTCGTAATCTTTGAGTCGAAAGCGTGCGACCCCGCGATTGTTGTAAGTGTCGGCGTTGCGCGGGTCGAGATTTACCGCCTGATTGAAATCGGCCAGCGAACCTGCGTGATCGCCCTGGCCGCCGCGCGCCAGTCCGCGAGTACCCCAGGCGGCGGCGAGTTTCGGATTGAGTTCGAGGGCCTTGTTGCTGTCGCTGACCACACCGTCAAAATCGCCCAGTGCATACCGTACGCCGCCGCGATTCACGTAAGCCTCGATCAGGCGCGGATTGAGTTGCAGCGCGCGGTCGTAATCGCTTAACGCTTCTGGCAATTTGCCCAAACGGTAACGCGCGATGCCGCGGTTGTGATACGCGCCGGCCTGGCTTGCATCGGTGGCGATGGCGAGCGAGTAATCGGCTTCGGCGCGGACGTATTCGCCTTTGGCAAACCATTGGTTGCCGCGTTCGATGTAAGAAGACGCCGTGGCTGCGCGCAGGTTTTGCGCTTGCACAGCGGCAAACCAACCGCTGAGCAAAAACAAGCCGAGAGATAGACGATAAGAATGGTTGCAGGCAGGCATAAGGGACGCTCCTTGATACAGCGCCGCTCCCGCGAAGGGATGGCGCGGTTGGGTTGAAGATTCGGTGAGGCAACCCCCATGGCGCTTGTCATCGGCTGCCTTCATCGCTTAACGCGAGAAGCGCGGGAAAAACCCATCACGATTTAGGAAAGTTTTTTGGGGCGGGGCTGACGTCGAGGATGCTTACTGTGAGGTTACGGCTATTTACAGTTAGTCTAAGAGGGTACAGGACGCCTCGACTGTTGGTTGAAGACGCGCGTGACGCTTAGAATGCGCGCGTTCAGTCCGTTCATAAGCCGTTTGGTGGAGCAAACCAATGAAGCCTACGCCGCCGGATGTAACCCAATTGCTGATTGCGTGGAATGCGGGCGAACCCGCCGCACTCGATCAATTGCTGCCGCTGGTCAACGACGAATTGCGCCGCTTGGCGCGCGGCTATCTGCGCCGCGAAAGGCCGGGGCATACGTTGCAACCGACGGCGCTGGTCAACGAGGCTTACTTGAAATTGATAGATCAACGGCAGGTGCAATGGCAGAACCGTGCGCACTTTCTGGGCATCGCCGCACAACTGATGCGGCGCATCCTGATTGACCACGCGCGGCGGCATCTATACCAAAAACGCGGCGGCGGGGCCTTGCGCGTATCGCTTGATGAATCCGCCGCCGTGACCGACGCCAAAACGGCGGAGTTGCTGGCAGTAGAAGAAGCGTTGGAAAAGCTCATCGGATTGGATGCGCGCAAAGGCCGCATCATCGAGTTGCGCTTTTACGGCGGATTGACCGAAGTAGAAATAGCGGAAGTGTTGGGCGTATCAGTGCCTACGGTGCAGCGTGAGTGGCGCTCTGCCAAAGCGTGGCTGCATCGTATGTTGACCGAAGGCAATCAAGACGCCTGAACGAATGTGACCGGAAAATTGGTGTCGCATAAAACCTGGCTTATACTTTGAACTATGCCGAGATACGACAAATGTCACGCAGCTGTGAAAAACGCGCTCACCAACGATGGGTGGACGATTACAGAAGACCCGCTGGCAATTATCTTTGCGGATGCTCGGTTGTTCGCCGACATCGGCGCGGAAAAATTGTTTGCGGCGGAAAAAGATAGTCGAAAAATAGCGGTCGAAGTCAAAGTTTTCGGCAGCCTTTCTTCGTATGACGATTTGGAAAAAGCTGTCGGGCAATATCAGATTTACCGCGCCTTTCTCCGAAAAATTCAACCTGAAAGAGAAATTTATTTGGCCGTTGCCGAACCGGTTTATCAGAAATTTTTTCAGCGTGAGTCAGTTCAATTTCTAGTGGCGGAATTTGGCATGAAACTGTTGGTCTTTGACGAGATAAAGGAGGAAGTTGTGCAATGGATAAGCTAAAAAAATATCGGGAAATTTTGCGGTCAATCATACTGCGCTATGCCAACTATAATCCGAGTTATTCCAAAACGGATTGGTTGCCGATTTGCGATGATGAGCGCGGCGAATACCTGTTGGTGGATGTCGGCTGGAAAGAAAACGAAGAAAGAACCTATTTGACCGTATTTCACTTCCGCATCAAGAACGACAAAATCTATGTCGAGCAAGACAACACCGATGCCAGCCCCGTCCAACAAATGCTGGATGCGGGCGTGCCCAAAGAAGACATCGTGTTGGCCTTTTATTCGCCTTCACATCGCAAGCTAACCGATTTTGCCTTGGCCTAATGACGCCTGAACGCATGCAACAAATTGATTGCGTCTTTCAGTCGGCGCTCGAACGCACGCCGTCAGCACGCACGGCTTATCTCAACGAAGCCTGCGCGGACGACGCAGCCTTGCGCCGCGAAGTCGAATTGCTGCTCGCCGCCGATGAACAAGCCGAAACCTTAACGCCCGCCATCGAATTAGCCGCGCCGTTATTGGCGGCGCACGAACCGCCTTCGCTAGCGGGCCAATCCATCAGCCACTATCAAATCATTTCGTTGTTGGGTCAGGGCGGAATGGGCGCAGTCTGGCGCGCACGCGATACGAAACTCGACCGCACGGTCGCGCTGAAAACGCTGCCCGCTCACGCGGCAACTGATGCTGAATCCATGCGCCGCTTCGTCAGCGAAGCCAAAGCCGCCAGCGCGTTGAATCATCCGCACGTCGCTACGATTTATGAAATCGGCGAAGCGTTGACTGAAACTGGCGGCCTGCGCTTCATTGCGATGGAATACGTCGCGGGGCAAACGCTCGCGGCGAAGATCAACGGCGCTCCGCTCGCGCTCAACGAGATCATCGCTATCGCCAGCCAGATCGCCGACGCGCTCGACGAAGCCCACGGCAAAGGCATTACGCACCGCGACATCAAGCCCGCCAACGTGATGCTCAACGAACGCGGACAAGTGAAGGTACTCGATTTCGGCCTCGCCAAAATCGCGCGGCCTGTGTCAGTTGATAGTCAGGTGAGTACGCTGGCTCGCACGCAGCCCGGCGTGGTGATGGGAACCGTGCCGTATATGAGTCCCGAACAGGCGCTGGGCCACGAAGTAGATCACCGCACAGACATTTTCAGTTTGGGCGTAGTGCTTTATGAAATGGCGACCGGGCGCTTGCCTTTTGCCGGTGCGACGGTGAGCGAGACGCTTGATCGCATTTTGCATTCACAGCCCGATGCGCTGGCGCGGTTCAATTACGACGTGCCTGCCGAACTCGAACGCATCGTGCGCAAGTGTTTGGAGAAAGAACGCGAGCGGCGCTATCAATCGGCGCGCGAGTTGTTGGTTGACGTGAAAAATCTTCAGCGCGATAGCACCTCAAATCAGCCTTCTGTGGCCAAGCCAGTAATCAACTCACCGGATAGCGTGGCACGTTCACCACGGCGATGGCTCAAGTACGCTGTTAGCGCAGCCGTTTTACTTGCCCTGCTGACAGGAGCGATGCTGTGGCGCGGGCGGCGTATCGCAGCGCCGTTGAAAGTTACGAATTACCTTCCGATCACGACTAACGGCGCAGTGCCTGACGCTCCGACGCAATACGTGCGAATGACTGTCGTGACTGATGGCCCACGTCTTTATTACTCGGCGCTCACCAACGGACAGATGGTTCTCAATCAGGTTTCAGGCACGGGCGGCGAACCCGTCACGTTGCCCGCGCCTTTTCAAAACGCGCTGTTGCTCGACATCTCGCCGAGCCGCACCGAATTGCTCGTCGCCGATTTCTCAGGAGCCAACGCACAAGCACCGCTTTGGATTCTGCCCATTCCCGGCGGTTCACCGCGCCGTCTCGCAGAATTGCAAGGCCACACGGCTACTTGGTCACCAGATGGAAAGCAGATTGCTTTTGCCAAAGACTTTGAAATTTTCCTGACCGACAGTAACGGAAATAATTCGCGCAAGCTGCTGTCGTTAGCGGGCAAGGCGCAATGGTTGCGCTGGTCGCCCGATGGCGCGCGGTTGCGGTTTACCTTGATTGGCGCGGAAACGAATACCTCTGCGCTGTGGGAGGTCAACGCCGATGGGACGAATCCACATCCGCTGTTGCCCGGCTGGAATACGCCTGCGGCAGAAGCGCATGGGAACTGGACGCCGGATGGAAAACATTTTGTCTTTCAAGCTACGCGCGATCAGACGACCAACCTCTGGGCCTTGCGTGAAGAGGTGGGAAGCGTACCCGTGCAACTGACGTTCGGGCCGTTGAATTTTCGCGCGCCGGTTCCGAGCGCAGATGGCCGCAGGCTCTTTGCCGTAGGGGAAAAACGGCGCGGCGAACTCGTCCGTTACGACAAACGCACGGAACAATGGGTCAGCTACCTTGACGGAATGTCGGCCCACAATCTGTCTTTCTCACAGGATGGCGAATGGGTTTCTTATCTCACTTACCCGGACGGCAATTTGTGGCGCAGCCGGGTGGATGGCAGAGATCGCTTACAACTCACCTTTCCACCGCTGCGGGCTTTCGGTGGCGGACGCTGGTCGCCGGATGGCAAACAGCTTGTGCTGACGGCGGCGTTCCCTGGCAAATTCAGGAAGGCTTATCTGATCTCTGCCGACGGAGGGACACCGCGCCAACTGACGCCGGAAGAACGTGCTGAAGCGGATATAGGGTGGTCGCCAGATGGGTTCACGCTGGCGTTTCAAACAGGTGATGCCACCAAGCGAGCCTTGCACCTGTTCGATCTGCGCACGGGGCAGGAATCGTTGCTCGCGGAAAGTATGTTTTCACCGCGCTGGTCGCCGGATGGCCGCTCTTTGTTGGCACTCGCTTTTCCTTCGGGCCAGCCGGTACTCTTTGACCTGACGACCAAACAGTGGACGTCATTGACCGATTTGGCGGCCTCTTATCCGCAGTTGTCGCGCGACGGCAAGTATCTGTACTTCGTCAATCAACTACGCAGCGATGCGGCGCTGCTGCGCTTGCGCCTCAGCGACCGCAAAGTCGAACGCTGGGCCGACCTGACTAAGCTGCAAATCGTACCCACTGATCGTGGCAGATGGATGGGGCTGGCTCCTGACGATTCGCCACTGGTGCTGCGCGATGTCGGCGCAAAGGATATTTACGCGCTGGAATGGAACACGCCGTGACAGATGTCACCTTACATCCTGACGAGTCTGGCGTGGCGCGTCTGACAAGCTCTCACGGTTTCTTTGCCACCTCCTGTTTCACCACTTCAATCAACTGACGGAGTGAGTCTTGCAAGTTCGGATTCAGTTCCAGGCATTGAGCAAAGTCTTGCTGCGCCTCGTCTGCACGACCCAGCCGTAAACGCATAAGGCCGCGTTGCCCGTAAGCACTTGCGTGTTGCGGTTTGAGCACGACGTACTCGGTGAAATCGGATTCGGCACGCGCCCACTTTTCTTTGTGTTGCCACAAAGTAGCGCGACTGAACCACACGTCGGCAAAGTGCGGATTAAGCCTGATGGCCTGGTTGTAATCAGTCATTGCGCCGTCCAAATCACCTTTGAATTGACGCGCCGCGCCCCGGTCGCTAAAGGCTTCGGCGAAGTCGGGCTTGAGTGTGAGTGCCCGGTTTTGATCGCTCAGCGCACCGTCGTAATCGCCGAGTCTGGCATGTGCTACCCCCCGGTTGTTGTAAAATCCGGCGTTGCGTCGGTCGAGTTGTATGGCGTGGTCGAAATCCGCTAACGCCCCAGCGTGCTCACCTTTACTTCCCCGTGCCAATCCGCGATTGGCCCAAGCCACGGCCAGCTTCGGATTGAGTTCAAGGGCTTTGCCACAATCCTGAATTGCACCGTCGAAATCACCTTGGGCGTAACGCAAGCCACCACGGTCTACATAAGCTTCGACCATGCGCGGATTGATTTGCAGGGTACGGTCCAAATCTGCACGCGCCTCAGACAGTTTGCCCAACCGATAGCGCGTGGTGGCGCGGTTGTAATAGGCTCCGGCCTGACTTGGATCGCTGGCGATGGCGAGCGTGAAATCGCTTTCGGCTTTGACGTATTCGCCTTTGGCAAACCATTGGTTGCCGCGTTCGATATAAGACAAGGCCGTGCTGGCTCTCAGGTTTTGCCTTTGTGCTTTGGCTTGCAGGCTGGGCAGGAACAACAAACCGAAAACGACGAACGGGAGATAAAGGTGTTTCATCACGGCTCCTTTGCGCGTGGCTAGGTGATTGAATCGGGCAGTGCAGGGGCTGGGTCAGCGTTGACGGCCTCTGTTTGCCTTCACCGCCTGACGCGGGAAGCGCGGGAAAAACACATCACGATTGAGAAAAGTTTTTTGCGGCGCTGAGAGCGGGCAGGTTCAAGTCGTACCGGCAACGGGAATCTGGTCTAATGGCCGCACTGGTTCATTAGCCTGTATATTCGTAGGCTGGCGCTAACAGTTGGTTCACAGGCAAAATCAATGGAGGTAAGTCATGACAACTGCAACAGTTCAATTAACCAAACCGGAAATCGTCCGACGCGGTAAGGAAATTTATGAGCAGAGCATTCGGTCGGAAGTCGAAGATGACAATAAAGGTCGTGTCGTAGCGATTGACGTAATTAGTGGCGATTACGTCATGGCGGATGATGAGATGGCCAGTCTGCGCCAATTACGCGCCAACCGACCGGAAGCTGTGATTTTTCTGATGCGGGTCGGCTATCCCACGCTTCACCGCCTGCTTTGAGAGGACAATTTTGAGAGGACAATGATGATTACAGGACAGGTCAACGAAAAGCTGGAAGCCGTAATCGTGCTGCCGGTGCAAGGAGCGCCAGCAATTACTCATCAGTTCGACGCAGTGATTGACACGGGGTTCTCAGCGTTTTTGACCTTGCCACGAACTGTTTCAGAAACGCTCGGCCTGACCATTGAGAGTACCGGTCTTTTGGTGCTGGCGGATGGCAGCGAGATCCAGACGGATATTTGTTGGGTCACTGTCATTTGGGACGGTCAGGCGCGCGAAGTCATAGCAGATGTGTTTGAAACGGAAGTCCTGGTGGGGATGGGATTGATGAAAGGCTACGAGTTGTGTGCTGGCATAATGCCTGGCGGCCCTGTGACACTCAAACCGCTTGATCCTGCTCCATCGCTGACATCGCAAGCCTGAAGGAGCCTTTGCCATCAAATCAGGCGAACTAAACGGGAACAACGGGGGGGTTATGCTTATTGCCGAAGACGAAGAAGTTTCACCGGAACGCGCGGCGGAGTTGCTGCATATTTCGCGGCCTACGTTGCTCAAGCACTTGGACGCGGGCGAGTTGCCCTTTCATTACGTCGGCACGCATCGCCGCATCACGCTGGCCGATTTGATGGAATACAAACGGCAGCGTCAAATCAAAGGCGAAGCCGCGCTGCAACGCATGACGGAACTGGCCGAAGAGATGGGACTCTATGA
>JABFSD010000826.1 GCA_013140935.1 Acidobacteriota bacterium | reverse complement strand
AACTGCAAACGCATCGTCCGCCTGTTACTGGCTGCGCCCACCGCGCAACCCGCTTAACGTGCGGATCAAAACCAGTCCGACGTGTGTTCTGCTTACTTCGCACTCGGACTTTTTAAGCGGTTTCTAATGGGGCGAATGCAATTAGAAACGCGCACCTTTGATGGCGTGCCCGGCACGTATGCTTTGGCGTACGAATACAATCTGGCCAATCAAGTTAAGAAGATCACTGACTCGGCCAACGAAACAGTTGAGTACACTTATGACAAAGCCGGGCAACAAACAGATGTAACTGGCTCTGTTATTAATGGCGTATGGCTGTATGCCACCAACATGAAGTACCGTGCCTGGGGTGGGTTGATATCTCTGATTCATGGCAATGGATTGACTCTAACCGCGCAATATACCTCGCGCTTGCAGTTATCCTCTCTCGTCATCGCAAACCGGCAACCGCAATTTGGCGCTCCTATCGCGTCGCAATCAACTTACCAACGATACCCTGATGGCAGGTTGAAGCACGCGCAAACGCAAGGAACGGTTTTTCAAAATCAGGCCTTTAACTACAATCAAGTCGGTCGTACGGTAGAAGCCTATTCTGGTTCGGAAGCCGATGATTTTATTAACAATACCACGACAGCCCCCGCAACCGGCCCCTTTCGTGAAAGCTATAAGTATGATGTGTGGAGCAATTTGAAAGCGCGTACCAGCCGCTTTTGAGCCGAACCAATAATTTCCCAACGAACTATCCGACGTTGGTGAATCACAGCAATAGCCGTATCACCGATGCGCCGTGGGATTATGATGCAGCCGGAAATCTCAAGAAAGACGCAAACCTAAATTCGTATCAGTATGATGCTGCAGGGCGAAACACTAGAATGGAGCGGGCGGATTTTACCCAATCTGCCGATCAAGTTTTTGATGGCGACGGGCAAATAGCCAAGCGCAACACCTTAACTACGACTACCGAGCTTTATCTATACGCTACGCCTTTGGGTGGGAAAATGGTGTCAATATTGCATGGCAGTCATCCGACTAGCGACATACCTTTGGGTTCGAAAGGTAGAGGGTTGGTTTATGCAAATAATGTCATCATTGCAGAGCAAACGGGGTACAAGACACCTGCATACCAACCTACTCGCAGAGTGGAATGGCAACACTATGACCCCCTAACTGGCAATACAGGCGTGTCTTTTCCAAATGGGCTTTATGGCCCAAAAATCGAATCTGACCCGGTGGGTGTGGACGTGCAACCATCAGACCCCTTCGGCGGTGGCCCTGCGCCTGAGCCTGGCGTGCCCACTATTGCGGGCGCAGCGGGGCAACAGGTCACTTTCACTCTAGATGGCTTTGAGATTCCCGGTTGGTCGGTGCAGCCGCTCTTGGATAGCAGTGCTGCGGTTGCAGGGCCGCTGCAAACGACTCGTAATAATAATGGGCGGTGGGAGTTTTATTATGCTTATGCAGATGGTAATTCAGGCTGGCTAAGAGCAGGAGGAGTATATGGAAGCAGACCTGATAATGGTGTAGTGATTTATGGAGGAGATGGAGGAGACCGCAACAATGGCTTTAAGCACCTTCTCGCTTCTGAGTTACCTGACTTCATACAAGATAGAACTCCTGTAGTTCTACCAACTATCTCGCAGTCCAGACCGAGACTTGTTTCTCGTCAATTTAATTTGCCCCCGGCACCAACTTGCACTTCGGCATTAATTGGAACAGCACCAAAAGGAATGCGCCAAGACGCGGCAACAGCGATACCTTTGTTGATCTCTAACTCTCTATTGGTCGGACTAAATGTGTTCGAGATAGCTTATATTTTGGGCACTGCTCAACATGAGTCAGGGCTAGGACGATTGATGACTGAGATAGCAAGCGGATCTGCTTATGAAGGGAGAAGAGATTTAGGAAACGTAAATAAAGGAGATGGGGTTCGGTTTAAGGGGCGAGGCTATGCTCAAATTACAGGACGTATACATTATACGAATTTTTCAAACCACCTAGGAATAGACATGGTTGCGAATCCTAACTTGGCTACAACTCCTGCCCTTGCTGCATACATAACGGTTAATGGCATGAGGGAAGGAGCATTTACTGGTAGGAAACTAGGTGACTATATTAATAATCGAGGTATTGATTTTATTAATGCCCGAAGAATAATCAATAGCACTGACCAAGCGACAAGAATTGCTGGGTACGCTAACAGCTATTTAGATACACTTAACTCTTTTATTTGCTTTGACGTTGCTTTTCCCCGGCGATGAAGCTAATGCGACAATTGTGAAAATTAGCCTGTTGACGTAGACGTAAATGAAGGATTATTTTTTCGATTGATTCGGGGATGAATTTATCGCGCAACCCGCTAGTCATCCATATGACTATCGATCATTACAGCAGTTTCAGGCTGGATGTTCATGCTCACGAAGGCTTCGGCTTATGGCCACCTAATGTATTGTACTTGCGACCTGAACACTCAAACTGAAACCGCTGCAAGCGGAAGCGGCACGGTTGCTAGCTCTGCCCGCTTCTCATTTACCTGAGGATATTTATGAACAAGTCACTAAAAGGCCAACTAATGCAAGGATTGAAATTTAGCACGGAAAATCACGAGGTTACAGTGACCTTATGGGTATTGGTGTTCTTTGTCGTATGCGTGAACTTAAGCTGGTCGCAGTCTTCTGCATATTGGGTTTCTCCTTATCACCAGAGACATACAGACAGCCTCTGCACACAAAAAATAAATATCTCCGCCGCAATGTTGGTAAAAAACGTCAGTACTGGAATTCAGCGAAACTCCGCCTTTAACCCAATATATGCAAGGCTCATAAAAGAGACACGAGTGCCAGTAAAGCTTCCTACTTATCTAGCTACCGAAAAACAGTCTCAGCCGATATATGCTGTCATTCAAATTGCAGAGAAAGACCGCTATGAGATATTACTGGGTTTTACGGACGACTGCGAAGGAGGCAACGCCTGCCGCTGGGGAAGCGTGACAGGTAGTGAAGGAGAGACGCAATTTAATAGCGGCTATAAGATTGTAAAATTAAAAAATAACATTAAAGGGTACTTCAAAGATACTACCTGTGGCGCAGTTTGCTCCGACTCAAAATTATATTGGGTGCAAAACACGTTCACGTACTCGGTTGGAATCAAAGCCGCTAAAACTAGTACTCTAATCAAGGTTGCGAATTCTGCTATTGCCTCGCGTCGATAGATATCGAAGCTAGGCAAAACCTTGCGATAAGGATACCCCTAGACTACGCCGATGCAATATTCGCGCTTGCCTACGTGGATGCCGTCCTCAATAAACTCGCGGGTGACGCTGTATTTTTTCTTGGTCGCTACATCGCTTAACGCTGTGCCTTTGCAATTTCATTCGCCGTTGTCAGCTATCGCGCTTCATTATTGCCCAGCACTGCTGACCCCGCGTTTGGCTTCGGCAACGATTTTTTCGACATCGGCCAGCAGCTTTTTCGCGTCGTAAACGATGCCGTCCTTGATCGTATAAGCACCTCGGCATAAGTTTTCCAGGATTATGAATTGGGGCAAAGCCGCCAGTCGCTGGCTGCCGGAGTTCTTTATCCCTTAAAACTTATGCCCACCTGCTTATTTCACGCCGCCCACTCGCTCAGGTTGATTGGTTTGATCGTTCAGCTTGATTGCGCCTGTGCCGTAAAGCGTCTTGAAATTCGCCAGCGGGTTTTCGGTGTTAATCACCAAGTCAGCCAGATAACCCGGACGAATCAAGCCGAATTCGAGTTTGCGGGCTTGCTGTTCGCTCAATAGGGAAGCGCCGTTGTCGGTCGCCGCGCGAATGACTTCGAGCGAATGAAAGCCCGCTTCCTGCAACAACTCGAATTCGCGGATGTATTCAAAGCCATATGTTTTATAGATAAAGCCTGAGTCGGAACCCGTCGTGACGCGGCCTCCGCGATTTTTCCATTCGTTGAGGAACGTCGCCGGTTGCTTTAACTTTACGCGCGCTCAAAAAAGCCGCACGACGAGCCGACCCAGGTTTTGTTTTTATTGAAGTCTACGCCCATCATCGCGCCCTTGCTCATCCGCGTGAGCGTAGTCACCGCCACCGGTTCTGCCGCACCTTGTGGCCAGACGAACATGATTCTGACTTCGACTTTGCTCGGCTCGTCCAGCGTAGCGATGGCAGGCGCATAAGTTACTTTCTCTTGCAACAAATAATCGCCGCGTTCTGTTTCAGGAATCGCCGCCAGGTCTTCGGGCGTGACATGAACTTTCACGCCGCTGCCTGCGAACGAAAAGAGCGGCTTCAAGACGAACTTATCCAAATCGTTCGGCACTTCGGGCAATTCGTTGAGAAACCAGGCACGCGGTACGGATGGATGTTTCAAATAGGGCAGGGAAAACTTGCTCCAACGAAAGTACCAGTTCGGATGCCCGGCCCATTCAATGTCTAACTCATCGCGGAAGTCGAATGCGGCCTGAATGTTTTTCCTGGCGAATTCGTCAATGATGACGCGGTTGTAAAGGCGCGCGATTTCGATCTCTTGCCCGTCGCGTTCATAAGTCAGCCGCCGTCCGCGTTTGCGCAGGTGGGCTACGTCTACGGTGCGAATGCCGAAGAGCTTTTCGGTCAGGCGAAAGTCAGGCAGCGTCTTTTGC
Source organism: Acidobacteriota bacterium (assembly GCA_013140935.1). GTDB lineage: Bacteria > Acidobacteriota > Blastocatellia > RBC074 > RBC074 > JACPYM01. The sequence goes on along the minus strand of JABFSD010000826.1, from coordinate 2,996 downwards.
TGTTCAGGTTCGACTTCCATCAAGACGACTTGGGCGGGGTCGTAGCCGTTGAGCAACACGTCGCGCAACAGGGCGAGATAGCTTTCATCCGTCAAACCATTGAGCAGGTAGTTCAATCCCTCGAAGCCATACGCTTCCTGATAAGCGTGCGGCAGCAAATACTGGAAGGCATAGAGCGATGCGCAACCTTGCAACTCGATCAATTGCGGCTGCCATTGGTTATCTGCATCGCGCGTTACGGCGAAATCTACTTGAATGAAATCGGGGTGCGTGCCTTCGTTGGGTGCGTGATACGCCGCCGGAATCGCGCGCGTGGAGGCTTGCAAGTAATCAGGTTGATGCAATTGGCGAATGAGTTCCTGCCCGCTCTCGACCATGTTTTGCAGCAAGTCGCGCGGCAAAAATACCGGCGTCTCACAAGGACGGAATTCGATTTTCATGCCGCACGCTTCATCGAGGTTTTGCAGGAAGCGTTGATAAGCAGCCTCAGTAAAGTCTCGGTTAAAACGTTCGCGTAAGTGTGTAATCACGGCTCTCTCTCCGTAGAAAGCGCGTTCGTAGTTCCGCCTTTAGGCGGGGTTTTCATCTTCCCGAAGGCCACCGCCTAAAGGCGGAACTACGAACGCGTTTAGTGTTTTTTACTTTTTCTTGAGTGACGATTCGCCTTCAGCCAGCGCTTGTAATTGCGCTTTGTGGCGCAAAATATAAGAGATGAATGCCCGCGTCGGCGAAGGCTGGAAGCGTCCGAGCGAAACCATCGCTACGGCGCGGCGCAAACTGTGATCGGTGATGCGCGATTGCGCGAGCTTGCCGACTTTGACCTCTTCCATCACCGCCCACGCGGGCATCATTGAAATGCCTAGGCCGCGTTCGATCATGCGTTTGATGAAAAACGTATCGTTCGATTCGAGCGCGAGGTCGGGATGAAAGCCGACTTGATCGAAGAACTGGTCGGTCGCGCGCCGAATCGAAGCGCCGCGTTCAAACAATATCCAGCGTTCGTTTTGCACTTCTTCTACGGTAACCAAACGCTTTTTCGCCAGCCGATGCGCGGGACTCATCACCAGCACGAGTTCGTCATCGAACAGTTTCGTCACTTGCAGGTTCGGCGAATAGACCGCGAGCGACGCGAAGCCTACGTCCGACGTGCCGTTGAGAATATCAGCGACGGTTTGCTCAGTCGTCGCCGTAGTGCGAAAGATCAAATCTACGCCGGGGTGCGATTCCATGAACGACTCAAAGAGCGGCGCGAATAGATAGACGAAAGCCTGCGTCGCGGCGGCCACGCGCACACGGCCTTGCGGTTCGCTGGCGCGGCCTGACACGCGCTCGCGCAGTGCTTCGGTCTCATCAAGGATGCGTTCGACGTGTTCGAGCGCAGCCTTGCCCGCCTGCGAAAGCTTGACGCCGCGTTTGGCGCGAATGAAAAGCGGTTCGCCCAATTCTTCTTCGAGCGCCTTGATTTGATGGCTCACGGCGGATTGCGTCAAATGCATCCGCTCTGCCGCGCGCGTGAAATTCAAGGTCTCGGCGACGGCGCGAAAGGTGCGCAACTGTGCCATTTCCATAATCAGTTTCTCCAGCTTATGTCATTAGGTATCTTGATTGCCGGGATTAAAACAATGCGTTAGACAAATGGCAACCCATTACGCACTATCATCGTCGCCAAGGGGCCAAAAGACGGTAATAAAAATTCAGCAGTGAACTTCGGTAAGTGAAATACCGTTTGTCTGACGAAGCAGCTAGCTGGAGAAGGAGGGACGAGTGAGGCCGATGTCTATCGGTGCCAGCGCGTCTCAATTAGCGTCATCATAAAGAATGACCACCACAAAACTTTAGCGGTGAGACCGTCTTTTGCTTTGCTGGGGTGAGTTTCATCACTCACTCATCGTGGCCGCTAAAGTTTCCGCTGCGTTTGAGCCGCGCATTTTTCTGGGGGAGAAATGCGCGGCTTGCACGCGGTGCGATTTGATCGTTCATTTATATTTATATTCTGTCGGACTCATACCCGTTGGCAGTTGCAACGGTAGTGTCGAATGGTTTCAACCGCCAGTGCAGAAACGGTTGAGATCATGCTCATTGGCTCGTTTAGTAACATCATCAAGTCGTCCTGAAAAGGGTTGCGCTTCTTCAAAGAAACGCAGCCCTCTTTTTACGTTCGACGACAGTGTTTTTCTATTGGTGCCTTCAAAAAGCGGCGCTGGTAAATTGTGAACGGGGTTATGCGTTAGCGCGTCAGCCGATATAACAACACTGCCGTTCGCTTAATTAATATCGGCATCGAATCCGATGGTTTGCTCGCAAAGTGCGGCGGGCATAGTTAAGCCATCAGTGAAGTCGTTTGCAAACGGAAGAAGCGAGCGGAGGTTAACGAGTGGGTTTGGCTGGGTCGGCGATTAGCACCTCTACGTCATTGCTCGTCACGCCATCGCCGATGACGACGAGTTCGAGCAAACCGGCGCGGGTGTCAGGCGGAAGGATGAGGTTGATTTGATCGAGTCCTGAGAGTGCACCTTGCGGGCCGACGTAAACCGGCTTGAGCAAGACGCCACCGAGTTTTATGCGCAAGTTATAGGCATAGCGAAAGCCCGTGCCGAACAGCAACAGGTATTGAGGACGTTCAGCTTTGCCTAACGCAATCGGTCGCGGCGCGCCGTCGGATTTCACGACCGAAGCGTAATTGTCGCCGTCTTCCGTCGTCAGCGCGGCGGGTAAGCCTTTGCCATTGCCTGAGAGCGTAAACAGCGCAGGCGCGGCGTTGGTGATGGTGAGTTCGCCTTGTGCGACGAGCGCTTCGCCGTCGGTGAGAAAGATTTGCGCACGTCCGGTAGCGATTTGATCAGGTACGAGAAAGTTGATCTGGCTGGGCGAAACGAAAAACAGTGGCGCAGTGAAAGGTTCACCCTGGATGTCCAGCAAGCGAATGCCGAGTTGATTGATTTCGAGCGGCAGCGGTTGGCGGTCAGCGCGCGCGGTTTGTTCAGTCAGTCGTGTAC
>JABFSD010000105.1 GCA_013140935.1 Acidobacteriota bacterium | reverse complement strand
AAAATCTTGATCGACCTTTTCAGCATCTTTCTGAAGGGAATGAAGGTAGATTTCTTCGATACACGTTAAAACCTGTTGGTTTGTGAGGAGATGCTTTCCTTGCGTTGTCTTTGCATCAATGAGCTTGCCTTCGGCTTCTTTTTCGGTGTTGGGATAATAAGTTTGAACGAATTCTGACGCGCTGCCGAAGACCCCCCCCATCGGTTCGGCGGGTTGGACTACGACTTTATATTTGCCCGCCGGTAGGCCGAAGAGGCGATATACACCGCGATCATCGGTTTGCCGGTGCTGCATCATGCCCACGATGGGATTTTCGTCGGCTCTTTCCACGACGAAGAGCCGAACCATTTCTTCGATGCGCGGATGTCCTTCGGGATCGGTGACTCGTCCTGTAATCACGCCGCCGCGCGACAATCTGAAATCCTGATTTTCGATCACGTCGCCGTCGCTGATGGTGAGTGGCGCGCCTTGCTCGGGTTCCGACACGAAGGCTCCGGTATGTATCTTGACACGATATTTGCCCGCCGCCACCTGCGCGAAGCGATAGCGCCCATCGCCATCCGTCACGGCCATTGGCGCAGGCGGCGCGTTGAGAAACGGAATATCTCCGCCATTCGTTTCTGATTGCAGCATCACCATGCCACCGGCATAGGGCGCGCCTTCGAGCGTGACGCGGCCTTGCACCGTCGCCATAGGCTTAGGGGTCGGCGGCGTTTGGGCGAAAGCCATGGGGACAAACCACATGCAAAAGAGCCAAACCATGAAATGACGTGCTGGGTTCATACGATTTCTCCCTGCGTTAGGGTTGGTAATGAATGTGAAACGCAACGACTATCTCTCAGGCCATTGCACTGCTTAACTTGCGACGTTTTGCGCATTGCCATAAGCGACGTTTTATTCTGAAAAGCTACTGCGAAATATACCGTCATCAAAGCTTTTCCCATAGCAGGCGGGCGACCACTTCACAGCCGGCGTGGACTTTCGACTCGGCGGCGACATTAGCAGGAATAGCTTGTGCAACTGCGACGGCTCGCTGCGATTCGGAATCACACGGGAAGCGTGGTGAAAAATTGAAAAATGTCCGTCTTTGCCATAACAAAATTTGACAACCCCATAGGCCAAATTTATAGTCCGCCGGTCTTACCATTACACCGATTTGCTTTGCCGGAGTGAACAACCATGCCGAAAAAAAGCGCCATTGCCCTCAATGGCAAAATGCCGCCCATTGACCGTTCGGGCATCACCGAACTCGTCGTCGAACGTATTAAAAACCTGCTCGAACAAGGCGACCTCAAAGCCGGGAGCCGCTTGCCGCCCGAACGCGAACTCGCCGATATGCTCGACATCAGCCGTCCGAGTTTGCGCACGGCGCTCAAGGCGCTGTCGGTGATGGGCATCATTCGCGCCAAGCCCGGCGCGGGCACTTACATCGCCGATTCGCTGCCCGAAGTTTTCACCGAACCGATGCGTTTCATGACGCTCATCAATCACACCAGCGATGAAGAACTCTTCGAAGCCCGTTTGATTATCGAAGCCGGCTTGGCCGAGTTGGCGGCAACTCGCGCTACGGCAACGGATTTGAAAAACCTCGCGCACGAAATCAACGCGATGCGCGCAGCGGTCGGCGACGAAGAAAAATTCCTGCGTCACGACGTACGCTTTCATCGCGCCATCGCCCACGCCGCCGGCAACAAAATCATGACCGGCGTGATGGATACAATCGCCGAATTGCTCTTCCACATGCGCCGCCAAACCATCGCCGGAGCCAGAGACTTTCAATCTACGCTGGACTGGCACCTGAAGATTTACGCCGCGATCAAACAGCACGATGCGCCGCGCGCCAAAGAAGCGATCACTGGACACTTACGTGAGGCGCTGGCAGGTTGGCAACAGCAACGCGGTGGACAACACCAGAAATAATCGCGCAGTGACAAGAGCAACCTGCGTTATGCTATTGGCTATGAAACCACTCTTTTCTGATACATCGGCAGAAGCGGAGCGCGTGTTGATCGAATGCTATCGGCGGATGTCGCACGAACGTAAAGGGCGCTGCATTGCCGAAATGAACGAAGCCTTGCGCGCGTTGCAACTCGCAGACATCAAAGCCAGACATCCGCACGCCGATGCCTATGAAATAAAAATGCGTCTGGCTTCCCGTTGGATTGAGCCGGAACTGATGTTCGCGGCTTTCGGTTGGGATATAGAGAAAGAAGGTTACTGATGGCCGCAGAACAATGGCTAGTGGTAAACAAAGTAGTCGAGGTCTTCGAATCGTTAGGCGTTCCCTATTACATCGGCGGTTCGGTCGCCAGCAGCAAATACGGCACACCGCGCTCCACTCGTGATGTGGATTTCATTGCCGTACTGCGCGGTCATCAGGTTGACGCTTTTGTCAGCGCGCTTGAAGCAGAGTTTTACGTAGACAGCCTTGCCGTCCGCCGTGCCGTTTCCGCGCAACGCAGCTTTAATCTCATTCACTTTGAAACGGTGTGGAAGATAGACATATTCGTCTCGTCGGATGCGCCGTGGGCCATCAGCAAAATGGAGCGCCGCCTGAATCGTGCGCTCGATGATTCAGCCGATACGCCTATCGTTTTTCTGTCCAGCCCGGAAGACCTCGTGCTGCAAAAACTGCTTTGGTATCAAAAAGGCGGCAACGTTTCTGAACAACAATGGCAGGATGTGCAAGGCGTATTGCGTGTGCAAAACCAGTCGCTGGATCGGGCGTACATGCAGCATTGGGCACAAGAACTTGGCCTAACCGATTTGCTGGCGCGCTCGCTCGACGAAGCGGCAAGGACGCTGGCTGTGCCGGAAAAAGACTGAGATTTTTTTCGACTTTCCCCGCCGCCCCTTTCTCTAAGCCCCGGCAAACAGGTAACGATGAGCCAAATTTATATGATGGAATTCAGCGACGACCAGCTTATCGAACAAACTCTGGCGGGCGAAACGGATGCATTCAGTGCGTTGGTGCATCGGTGGGAGCGCCAGATTTATGGTTTGTCGCTGCGCATGCTGGGACGCGACGAAGACGCCCGCGACGTTTGTCAGGAAACCTTTCTCGCGGCTTTTCGCAACCTGAACAAGTTTCGCGGCGATGCGAAATTTTCTTCCTGGATTTATCGCATCGCTCTTAATGCCTGCCATACGAAGTTGCGCAAACAAGGCACGATGCCCGCGCACTCGCTGGATCAGGAAAACGAAGACGGACGCAAATTCGAGTTGCCCGACCTCGACAGCGAAAGCGCGCCGGATCGCATGCAACTCGATCAACGCGCGCGGATGGTACGCAAAGCCCTGCAAGCGCTGCCTGCCGAAATGCGACAGGTCATCATCATGAAGGAATATCACGAAATGACTTTCGCCGAGATCGCCGAAGTGATGCAGACGCCGGTGAGTACGGTAAAGTCGCGGCTTTACACCGGCTTGCAACAAATGCGCGCCCGGCTCGAAAAACAGCGTGCAGCTATATGAAGCTGGCTGAAGCTGCCGCGTTCTGGTAAGCCGTGAGTCGTAGCACAAGATGGCATCTTGTTCTACAGCCCACAGGTTCACGACAAAGTGGGAGAGAAGCTATGAAACCGGATACGACCAAATGTGAACTTCACGAAGACTTGCTTGATTATCTTTACGAAGAGATGACGAGCCAGCAGCGCGTCGTTTATCAACGCCACCTCGACACGTGCGCAACCTGCACGACCGAGTTAGAAGGCTTGCACCGGCTGCGCACCGAGCTACGCGCGTGGGATGTCGTCACTTCACCCGCCATCGAAATCGTCATCCCGCGCTCGCCGTGGCAAGCCCTGAAAGAATGCTTCATGCTTTTTCCCGCGTGGGGACGCGGCGCATTCGCATTGAGCGCCGCCGCCGCGATGTTGTTGATGGCCTTCGGCGCGTTTAGCCTGTTGCGCGGTACGCAGCCCAACGCACCTGCCGTCGCACAAACACCTGTCACGATAACACCTGGTTCAATGCAACCCGCTTCGCTCACGCCAGAGGTGCAAGCACAAATTGCCGCTGCCGTAGCCAAAGCCGTTGAACAAGAGCGCCAAGCGTGGCGTGCGCAACTCGCCGCTTATGAATCGCGCACTGCTGAGCAGCAAGTCCGTGTGCAAACTGTCGCGCGCCAGTTGCGTGAGTTGCAATCGCGTCACGATGCTTTGCTGGCTGATCAACAACCGTCGCTACGCCGCTTGATGGCGGAATATAGCGATACGGGCAACGGCACGAACGAACGTTAGTCCATGCGTAATCAACGACTCTCCCAATTTGCGGCTCTGTTATTCAGCGTGTTGTGGCTGTGCGCGACGGCGTCCGCACAAGACAACAAACTGCGTCCAATAGCGCGCGACCCGCGTGCGCTTTTTACGCCGCAGGAACAACAACTGATCGTTTACGGTTTGGGCAATCCTATCGCGCAATTACTAATGGTGCGCGAACTGGATCGCCGTTGGCCGCTCTTGCCGCCGCAACGCCGCGACCTGCAACAACTCAATCGTGACGTAGCCCCCAAGCTCACCGAATTGCGTGCCAAACGTGCCCGACAGGAACGCGCATTGGAAGAAGCGATTTACGGCGTGAACTTCGACGCGGCGCACGTCGAAGCGCTCGCTGAAGAATCCGCCGCGACACAGCAGGAACTGATGAAGCTGCAGGGCGAAACTGAATTGCGTCTGATGCAAATTTTGGCGCGCGGCAATCCGCGTCGTGCGCGCACGGCGCGCGCTTTCGTCGAGATTCTCATTCAACCGCAACCGCAACGTCCGTTGGCGCAATTGTTGCTGGCGCGTCCGAACGGCGGGCCAATACGCTTCCTGGCAGAATTTTTCGGCAACGATTGGGAACTGGCAATTCCGGGCTTTGGCAATCCGGCGGGGTTCCTGCTCGTGCTCAATCAACTCGAACTCACGCCGCCACAAAAGGCCGAACTCAAAACGCTGGCGCAAAGCGTTCGCGCTGAATTACAAGCCGAATTACCCGAACGCAATCAACTCAACGCCGCCGCCGCGCCGCGCGAAAGCGAAGAAGACGATACAATAGAACTCCTTGCCACCCGCAAGACGATGGTCGAGCAAGTCATCGCCAACAACGCCGCGCGGCAAGCCCGTCAGATCAAACGCCAAACGCGCATCGAGACGCGCATCCGTCAAACGCTGCAACCCAAACAATGGGAAACTTACGTCACGTTGTTGCGCGGACTCGCCGGTTCCACGATGAATTGGACGTTGCCCAACGGCGCGCAGAAAAAAATGATGCGACGACCCGACAACACACGCCCACAACCACCCGATACCTTTTAGATCGCTTTGCCTAACCCATTAAAAAGGCGCGTTCGTAGTTCCGCCTTTAGGCGGGCGGCTCGCGCAAAGAAATCACCCGCCTAAAGGCGGAACTACGAACGCGCTTGCTTGCTAGTTGGCGTACTCCCACAAACTGGGTAAATTGCACAGACCGCTCTCGCTTGAGCGGCCTGTGCTTTATGGCGTTCACCATCGAAGAACAATTATTGTTGAGCGGATTTCTGCCCACGCCTTCAAGTCAGGCGCGCTTGCCCTCGCTCGCACCTGCCATCGCGGATTGGCCTGCGCTCGTCATACGCGCCGAAAAGTTATTGCTCTCGCCGCTATTGCGCGCCCAACTCGCACAAACCGATTTGCTGAAAACGCTGCTCGAAGCCGCACGAACACGGTTAGAGACCGGCCATCAAGTTTGGGCTGCGCGCCATCTCGCTTACGTCAGCGAAGCACAACGTTTGCTCAGGGCTTTTGCTGACAACGACGTACCCGCCTTACCGCTCAAAGGCGCAGCGTTGTTGTTGATGAACGTTTATCCGCAAGCCGGATTACGCCCCGCGCTCGATCTTGATATTCTCATCGAACCCACTCACATCGCGCGCGCCGAACAAATCGCCGAAACCTGCGGTTATGCCGTCGTGTCGGGACGCACCGCCGCGCGTCCGTCGCAACGGTTGCCCAATGAACTCAATCACACGGCTCCGCGTCGCGGCGCGAACGGCTTGCTGCTCGAATTGCACACGCGGGCTTTTTATTTCGTACAAGGCCAACGCGCGTTCGGCTGGAATGAAATGAATGAACGCGCGAGCTTCTCAGAAGGCTTGCGGCTGGCTGCGTCGGAAGACCTCGCTTTGCACCTGTTGCATCACACGATGGTGGATTGGCAGAGCAGCCAAACGATTTTGCGTACGCTGGCGGATTTGCATTTTTTGTTCGCAGCCGATGACAGAACGCGCGCCAGATTGCGCGAACGCGCGGCGTCTTTCGAATTGCAAAATACTGTTACGCTCGCCGAAGCCGCATTGCACTGGCTGGCGGCATCTTCACAGGAAGAGCCTTCGCCCAACGTCGCCCTGTTATTGGAAACGGCCTTGCTGCCTGAATCGCGTGTCGTCGCCGAGGCCGCGCGTCTGTTTGAATATCTCGACTTTTCACGCCGACCTACCGAACGATTGCGCGCCCTCGCCGCTTTGCTGTTTACCAATCGCACTCATCTGACCCAGCTTTATGGCGATGCAACTTTTCCCGCGCAAAACTATTGGAAGCGTCCGCTCGATCTGTTGCGCAAGTTTCCCTGGAACAGTTTGCGGCTTGAATCGTTGCGGCGCATGCGACGCTTGCGGCGATTGGTACATCACAAAAACTAGACGGCTTGCGAATTGACCTAAACTTTACGCCACCACGTATCACTACGCCTTGACCGGCATTAGGGTGCTGTTTAGACTGCGCTCTACTTCGAGCAGTACCTCATAAACAAGCACCAAATTCATACCTTGCACGAACACCACTGACGCCCGAAGCAGGCGTCCAACGGGATGAAAACAGCGTAGCAAGCAATCGTAACCCTGTTATCGGCGTGCGCTTCTGTCCATTTATGGAGGGCGTGCGCCTTGCTTCAACCCTCTCAATTTCAGGAGAAGTATTATGTTAAAACAAATTTCTTATCGCCTCTTGTGCGTGGCGCTCGCGCTGACGATCAGTCAGTTCGCCTTCGCGCAATCTGCCGTGACGGGCGCGGTAAGCGGCACGGTCAGTGATCCGAGCGGTGCCGTAATTCCGTCCGCCGTCGTTCAATTGACCAATAGCGGCACGGGCCGCGACGAATCTGCTTCCACCGGCGGCGAAGGCCGCTTCCGGTTCGGCAATCTGCAACCCGGCATTTATTCGTTGACGATCAAAGCCACCGGCTTCGCCGATTACAAACAGACTGGCATCGTCGTCGAAGTCGGACGCACCGCCAGCATTGACGCCGCGCTGAAAGTCGGCGGGGCTGATGCCTCGGTCGAAGTCGTGGCTGACGGCGCGTTGGTCAATACCGAATCGAAAGAATTTTCGACCAACATTAACCAAACCCAGATCAATAACCTTCCGATCAACGGACGCCGTTGGTCTGATTTCGCCTTGCTGTCGCCGGGCGCTACGCCTGACGGCACGTTCGGCTTGATTAGCTTTCGCGGCATTTCGGGTTTGTTGAATAACAACACGATTGACGGCGGCGACAACAATCAGGCGTTCTTTTCTGAAGAGCGTGGTCGCACGCGCATGGGCTATTCGATCAGCCAATCGGCGATTCGCGAGTTTCAGGTAAACACCTCGAACTACTCCGCCGAGTACGGACGTTCGGCGGGCGGCGTAACCAACGCTGTGACCAAGAGCGGCAC
>JABFSD010000767.1 GCA_013140935.1 Acidobacteriota bacterium | reverse complement strand
AACGTAATATGAAAGGACGCCCCGCTAATAGTAGTCTTGAATTGCGAAGTTCGAGATTACCAATAGCAAGGAGGCGTCCGATGAGTAATATCAAGTATGTGGGCATGGATGTTCACAAGGCAATAACTGTAATTGTGGTTTTGAACGAGCGCGGCCAGTTTGAGAGTCGCGCCCAAGTCAAAACCAAAGCCGAACCACTCGGCGATTTCTTTCGTGGCTTAAGCGGCAAAGTGGAACTGGTCTTTGAAGAAGGAACCCATTCCGCTTGGCTCTATCAACTACTCAAACCACTGGTCGCAGCCGTCACCGTCTGTGATCCGCGCTACAACAAGTTGATCGAGGACGGCAATAAATCCGATGACGATGACGCGCAGACACTCGCACAATTGCTGCGGTTGGGCGCGGTGAAGGCCGTCTACAAGGGCGATCAGCAGCAACAGCAACTCAAAGAACTGTGCCGCGCCTACGACAATCTGGTGGAAGATACGACGCGCAGTCAGAATCGGTTGAAGGCGCTCTATCGCGGGCGCGGGATTGAGTGCGACGGCCACGCCATTTACGGCGCAGAATCACGGACCGAATGGGTAGCCAAACTGCCCGACGAAGCCACGCGCTTTCGGGCGACGGCGTTGCTGGATCAAATCGCCGCACTCACGACGCTGCGCAAACAGGCTAAACAACGTTTGGTGGCGCAGGCGCGTAAGCACCCGGACTACGCGCTTCTGATGAAGCTGCCCGGCTTCGGCTCCGTGCGCGTAGCGCAATTGCTGGCCATCGTCGGCACACCGCAACGCTTTCGCACGAAACGACAGTTCTGGCCTTACTGCGGGTTCGCGGTGACGACTCGCTCCAGCGCAGACTATCAGATCGTGGGAGGCCAGATTCTCAAACAGCGCCAGAAGGTGTCTACGCGCGGGTTGAATCGTAATCACAATCCGCGCCTCAAGCAGGTGTTCAAAAGTGCGGCGCTGACGGCGCTGCGCTACGAACCCATCCGCACCTACTACGAGCGCCTGGTGGAGCGCGGTACGCGCCCCGAACTGGCGCGCCTATCGCTCGCACGCAAACTCGCCGCTTGTGCGCTGACCATCTGGCAGCGGCGTACGGAGTTTGACTTCAAGCAGGCATTTGCCGAGCACTGAGCGTAGTTGACAGGTGCAGATCAGCGTCAGCGAAGTTGCCCAAGTTGCGATGCGTAGGCGGCTCCAAGCCGTCCGTGTCACAGGTCGCAGGAGAGTCTCAATTATAGCGGTTGGTCATCCAGACCCTGTGTAAACGTTAGGCCCCTGCGGACAACCTGAAATTGCGATAGGCCGCGAGTCTCAAATAGAACCATGGTTGCCATTCGAGCAACAGATTCTAGCAACGGAACGCGGACACAGGTGCCTCCAAGGCTTCGCCGCAACTCAAGGAACGATGATGTGCAATCACTACGCAGACAGTGAATTTCAAACCAGCGGGGCTGGCTGTCAGAAAAAAACGATGACGGCCAGGTCAGGGGAAGTGTTTTCCTTGACAGCTCCCTTTCATAGAACCGCTATAAACCCTCATGCGCTCTCTTTTACTTTATTACAGTTACTTTTACTGTGTTAGAAATCAGTTTTTGAGTCAAAACTGGGTATGGTAAAGCATTTAGCTCCTTCTCTGACCAATGCGCTGCTTCTACTTCATGATACTTTGCGGTTAGTATATAGCCTCCCTGCGGCAACAACATCTGGCCGCTTTCGAATATGCCATGTACTCCGCCAGGCTTAATTAAGGTATAAGCTTGCGCCAGTTTTTGCTCAGGGGTTGCGCCTTTTTCCCATTGGGTACCGACCACGGCGCTCCCAATAAAAACGGCAGCGCTGCTGCTATTCAAGGTTTCGACTTCAATGTAATGAAGCGAGGAGGTCGCATTATTTCCTGGAAGCTGATTCCCGACATAAATCGGCTTGTCAGACCAATTTTCTAAGTACACAGTCAGCTTGAACGTGCTGCCGCGTCGAACTCTATTTTTATTAACCGACAAGATTAATCTAATAGGGCTAGATCGAGAGGCTGTGGCGCTTGATTGTTTTTGAGCCTCTACGCCCCCTTGAGAAAAAACTACTTTTAAGCAGAAAACTATCGCACAAAGAACTAAGGCCAATGTGAATCGCAACAGGTTCCAGCGCATTTGAAGAACAACGTTACTTATCATATGGGTTTCCCGTCCCACAATGGATGGATATTTTTCGATACTCGCTTTCATAGTCTGTATCAATTTCAGAGCCTAGCCCATTATTATGCCTTAACTCGTGAACATAGATCGTTGCCGCATTGGCTAGTCCCTGAAGGAAAAATCGGTGATTCAAATATACATTACGCCCGATAACTCCTGCCTTCGGAGCGCCTCTTTCCGATACAGCAGCCACAGTAGAGTTAGGGTCGTTTGCTTCCTTGATTGCTGTGGTTACAGCCGTCGGCTTTCCAGTTTTAGGGTCATAATACTTGCCGTCAGTGCCCTTATAATTAGGGTTAACGGTATTGGCGTAAAAAGGACGGCTTCGATTTAGTATCTTCTGCGCGTTCTCTGCGCCGCCTAGTAGTTTAGCGCAAGCAGGGTTCTTAATTCTTTGCTGTAAAGCCTCAAACACTTTTGCGAGAAACTCGCCATCTGCCGGTGAGAAGAAGCCTCTCAGATTGGCCAGATTTTCACCTCGACCAGCAAGAAAACTATTCACTCCACTCACGCCTGCGTTCCCATTGAAGCCAGGTGTTCTAAAGGGATTTGATCCAGAGCCTCCGCCTCCTGACAGGCCTGGTAACCCTGCATTTCCATTAAAACCCGGCGTCCTGAAATTCACGTTGCCTCCTTGCCCGGCAGCCATAAACCCGAAAGCTATAGCGATTGCAATGCCAAGCGCCTTGAAGAACCGACCAACTGCGCCCCAGAAAAGCCCCTCTGGGTCAATTCGATTGATCGGATCACCTCCCACATAAGCATACAAGTTCAGGCTTTGCGGATCTGACAAACTAACAGCCGCCATCCCGATTGGGTCTACCTGCGTAAAGCGGCCCTGACACGAACTATAAAACCGGTTCACGGCATAATCCAACTTGGTCTTGGAACTGCGGTCATAGCTGGTGAAGCGCCGATTGGTCGGCGTCATATAGGATTCGCCGTCCAGCGCCGTTCCGTAAGGCAGCGTCACTTGTTCAGCCGCAACGCTACCCCCGGTTTCATTGGTCACCAATCGCGTACCCAACCGATCAGGATGATGCAAATTGACAATGCCATTCGTTCCGTTGCCGGGGACGTGCGTTGCCAGCAGACGCCCACCCAAAAAGAGGTAACTCTTCATCCAGGCAAGTCCGTTGGTGATTTCGTTGAATTCGCCGATGATCGAATTGCCATCCCAAGCGTAATAGCACGTTGTACCGACGTTATTGGTGAATTCGGTTTGTTTCAGCCGATGGTTCGACGCGCCGTAACTGTAACTAGCCAATTGAACAGCAGGAGTATCGTTCGTCCAGGTTTCTACCAATCGCCCGGCGGTGTCGTATTTATATTTCTGCCATGTGCCGCCTTCCGATTGTCCGCAAGTTAAATTGCCTGCTTCATCATAGGTGTAACCCGCCGTGGTAATCCGATTGGTGCTTACCTTGTTTTGTGCATCGGTGAAGCTCAATAAAGCTAATCCGTCGGTATAAGCAATCGTCCCGGTCTTGCTAACCGTCGTGCGATTACCGAATTTGTCGAAGCCGTAATTTTGCATCCATTGATAACTCGTCATCGGGTTGGTGCTGGCCGTCCCCGTGTAGCTATAGACCGTCTTCAACCGGCTGAGTGCGTCATATTCGTAGTACTTATTTCTGCTGTTGTCTTTATTGTTGACGATTTTGGTGAGTTGCCCGGTGCGCCCGGCGCCGGTTTGCCTGAGATAGCTGTAACTCAAGTCGAGCGCAGGGGTAGATGAATTTGTCGCCTGCACTTTTTGCCCGCTCAACAACCCGGTTCCTTCTTCGTAAGTGTAGGTTTCATTCCACGGCGTGCCCGTGCCGATGCCCGGAACGGTTTGTGCGTTACCTACGGCCAGTGCGGTCGTTTGGCTGGCAGCATTGAACGAAACGGCTGACGCATAAGTCCGGTTATCGTAGGTCAGATTGTTGACGCGGCTGGTTTCGTCAAAGGTCATGGCTTCGACTTTTCCGGCGGCATCACCCGTGCCATAGCGCAACGGATAAGTCATTTGTTGCAGCCGGTCCAAGGCATCGAATTGATAATTGACCGTAAGCGGACTACTCGTTCGCCCAGTGAAGGCGCGGTTGGTTTGATTCAAACGCCCCTCATTGTCATAAGTGAACTCATCCGTACCTACGCCGTCGGTGACTTTTCTCAAGCGCGTGCAGTCGCCGGTAGCCATGTATTCGTAGGTGACCGAGGCGGCATCAATAATGTTGGGGCGATTAGCAGTCGGCACGTTTAGCTTATCGTAACTCACTGATTGCAAGCGATTGAGTGGATCATTGTTGTAATTGAAAGTGGTTTTGACTCCGCGCGCGTCAGTGGAGTTGATCAGGTTGGAGCGCGTGTCATATTGGAAGAAATCGCTCCATATACCGCTTGCAACTGAATAAGTGCCGTCACTGGCTAACGTCTTCTCACGTTCAGCCAATTTCTGGTGAGTCAAACGGCTAAGTCCGTCGTATTGGAATTTGCGGGTTTGTTCGCCGACCCCGCTAACTACGCATTGGTCAACCTGCGTCAAATTATTCAGACAATCGTAACCATATTTTGTCAGCGTGTCGTTAAGCGGCCCGGTAGTGGTTAATGCACCGCTCCCTGTCGCACTCGGTTCCACCACTTCGCACAAACGGCCTGCCCAATCGAACCGCACCCAACGCTCGCGCCCCCAGGCGTCTCTGTTGCGAATGGTATTTCCTTTGCCATTTGCATCGGCGACGGTTGGTTGAGCCGTCTCGTCATAAAATGTTTCAGTGAGGGTTTCCTCAAAGGTGATTACGGGATTTTGGCCGGACGTTTCCTTATACCGAGAGACGGCGCTAATGCGGTCAAATGGGTCATAAGTGTTTTGAAACCAACTCAAATTCTCGCCGGTTCGATAAGGCCGCGTCTGTCGCCAGACGCGACCCAAGCCGTCGTAGCGAGTGTCTACGATGTCTTGCACCATCGCTGCGCCGTAAGCAATCTCGCGTGTAACGCGGCCTGCGCCATCGAGAGTTTTCAGGTTCTGGCTTCCCACGGTCGTGCCAGTCAAATACGCCGTTTCTTTAATCTGTAAAGCAGTGTCGTCGTAACAATATTCGACTCTTGCGCCCGTGGGTGAAGTCTGCTGCCTGACGCGCAAGCTACCCGGCACACCGGCTGGTGGCGTGTAACCAGCCGTCGGCGTGCAATTGGTTCCGGTGGTGCAATAACTCGTGGTCGAAACACGCCCATTCGCATCAGTGGTTTGCGTCGCCAAGCCGGTATTGACGTTATAAATAGCGCTGGTCGTGACTTGCGCATTGGGATCATTCGCCGAGCCGCGTTTTTGCGTTTCGGGATAGGCAAAGCAGGTGTTGTTTGAATAGGTAAACGAAGTTTGTTCGCAGCACGAAGTCGCGGCGGTCAGCAAGTTGCCGGTTTCATCATAGGTTCTCGTTTCGGTCACCATTCCGGCTGAGCTACTGGGAGTTGGGTAGCGTTTTATTTGAGTTACCAGGCCCCGAAAATCCGTCATGTAATTCCAGTTGTTTATATCCTGCGGATCATAGGCAGGGTCGTGCTGGATCACACTGAGCGTGTTGGAAAGCATCGCATTCGTGTCATAAACATATTCGGTTTTTTGTTTAACGACGGCGGGGGTTGAGCTGTGATCTTTTACTTCTACGATTTTTGGCAGGCGCAAAATATGGCGATAAGCAGCGTCATAATACCCGTTGGGATCATAAGTTATTTCGGTGGAGCGAATCGTCGCTCCGCTAAAGCCATATTCTTGTATGCGAATCGGTCGGTTGTAAGAGCCGTATTCAAACCATGTTTGAATTACCAGATTTGTAGCCTGTTGGTAAGTTCCGTCATAAGGACGAGGTTGCACCAGCGTTCTCTTTACGCGTGGTGAGAGATAGTTTTGTGGTGTTTGCGCGCTTTGGTATTCCCAATCCACACTGGAATTCCGTAAAGCGCTATCGTTATAGCCACAAGGCAAACTCGCGCAGGTTTTTTCCAATAAAAACAGCCCATCGTTGTACTGGCCGGGCGCTACGATTTGCCATTGCACGTTAATCGTGTTGTCAGGTCTGACGATACGAGTCGAGCGACGTCCGGTTTCTTCGGTTACTTGATAGGTAGTCGTAGCGGTAAGCGGCGTTCCGCTAATGCCGGGCGCACCGGTATTTTGATTGATGCCATCCCAGGTTTCAGTCATGGCGGTAAACATCGGCTCAATGGTTGAAGGCGCATTGAAGGTATAAACCATTTCATGCGACATCGTCCCCGCCGTGATGGTTTCCCGGACTGGTTGGCAGCGTCGAGTTATCAAAACCCATCCCGCGCCGTTCGCTCACTCTGGTCAACATGCCGTAAAGGGAATAGCTGTTGGCGTCGCCAAACCAATAACCCGTGGCCGTCGCCGGGTAATAAATCGCCTTGATCATTTTGAAGGTGGTGGCGCGCACTTTGGGCACCGGATTGCCCGTGTTGTAGCCATGACTCAGCGTCAGGTCAGTGTAGTTTAATCGCACCAGCGTGCGTGTTGTACCAGTGCTAAAATCAGGTACCTTGATGGCGGTAAGGCAGGTGGGGTTCATCGAATCGTAGTGAAAGGTAATCACGCGCCCTACCGTGTCGGTAATCGTGTCAATACGCGGGCCTTGACCACCCACGTAACCAATCGTGATGTAATTGCCATTGGGGTCGGTAATTCTGGTGGGATAGACGGCATAAGTGCCAGTAGCGCCATAAGTGATAACCGTGCCGTCCGGCATCTTTAGCGTAGCGTTCGTGGGGGTGTTGGCAATCGGATAAGAAGCGGGATCGGCTTCCACTTCATAATCTATAAACGTCCCATCAATCGTGAAACATTTCATGCCAGGCGCGTTGTTCGGCCCGATGGAGGCATAGGAACAACTGAAAGGGTGCCGGGTACCGTCCCCATCAATGACCATGAAACCATGGGAAAGCCCGGCTTGCGAAATTTTGCCAAAGCCTAACGAAAAGCCCGGGGCGGGCCAATCACGATCAATATCGAAAGTAATGTCGTTACTTGCCTTGTGCCAAACGCGAGAGTTGTAAGTAAGCGCCAACGGCAGGTCTAAGCCGCGCCCTGCCAGATTCAAAATCGGTGCGGTGAATTGGTGATTGCCGCTGCCTGCGCCATTGTCTACCAAGCGGCCCGGCGGGTCGCCGACCTCTTTGCCGCAATCATCGGCAGAGGTGTAATTCAAGTCAGTCCAACCAAAGGGATCGCCCCAAGTTTGCAAGGCCGTTGTCGAGGCCAACGCACCGGCAGCGGCCTTGAGTGAGGTTTTTCCGCGTCCCGGTAATACCTTGCGCAACAAATTGGTTTTATTTATTTCGGCGGTTTGCGCGTCGGCAGTGGGGCTGAATCGTAAAGAAGTGTCTTTCTTTTCGGGCAGCACGTCGCGCGATGTGACAGTGCCCGTAGGTATTTCTTCAGGCTTTTTCGGCTTGAATGGCTCGCCCACTACTTTGA
>JABFSD010000849.1 GCA_013140935.1 Acidobacteriota bacterium | reverse complement strand
CGCCGAGACCGATGATTGTTTGAATGATCTCGCCTTCTTCGCCTTCGAGAATGCCTTCCTGTTCGCCGAAATCGAGAAAGGCCTGCATCTGGCGGTCGGTGTCTTCGGCAGCGGCTTCTTCGGTGATGGGTTCGTCATCGGCGCGTTTGAGTTTGCGCAAGGCGCGATAGATCGGCCAGGTGATAACGCCTAACGTATACCACCACAAGCGGATTGGTATGCGCATTTTATAAAGCACGTTCTCAGGCCGGTTTTGCGTGATGAGCAGCGGTACGACTTGCCGGAACAGCAGGATGGCTACCGGCATCACCAACAACGCGGGCAGCCAGAAATAAGCTTGCAGGTAACGATGCGAAACCGCACTGAGCAGAATGGCGAGCGAACCGATGCAAAGATGTATGCCGAAGGTCAACGTAAACGTGAGTTGCTGATAATGTTCGAGCAACTCATTCCAGAAGGCTACGTCGGGTGAGTCTTTCTTTTCGCGCACGAGCAAACGCAATGACACGTCGCTCAACTCATCCAACGCGCTTTTTACCGTCGCAATCGTGACCAGCATCAACATAAAGATGCCGGTCAAAAGTAATTCAATTTCCATTTCTTATAGTGGCTAGTTTTTAGTGGCTAGTGGCTAGTTTTTAGTGGCTAGTGGCTAGTTTTAACAGCGAGCCATTCAGACTTCCGCAAAAACTAACTACTAGCCACTAGCCACTAAAAACTATTTCAATAACTGTTTGCGCAACCGTCTCTCCAGCCGGTTCATTTCGCCGTCGTCGGTTTCGTGATCGTAACCAGCCACGTGCAGCGTGCCGTGAATCACCAGCCATTCGATTTCGCGCGCGAACGTCAGTCCCTGTTCAGCGGCGTAACGTTCAGCCGTTTCAACTGAAATGACGACATCGCCGAGATGCGTGTCTTCGTGGTTCAACGCGAACTCGTCAGCGGCTTCGAGATAAGCGAACGACAACACGTCGGTCGGGTTATCAATGCCGCGATAGTCACGGTTCAATTGGCGCATCTGCCGGTCACGAATAAAGCTCAACGTCAGCGTAGCCTCGCGTTCGCCGATGCGATCGAGCACAGCGCGCGCCAGTTGCGCGGCGCGCGCCAAATCAACCGGCTTGACGCGCTGGCGATTCACAATCTCAATCGGCACCTCTGCTGATTGCCGTTGCCTGCTTTTCATCGCCGCTGCCATTTTTAGATGCTTACTTTGTTGGAATGCTCGTCATAAGCCTGCACGATCATTTGGACGAGATGATGGCGCACAACATCGTTCTTGTCGAAATGTACGAAGGCGATGCCGGGGATGTTGTTGAGGATACGATTAGCTTCGATCAAGCCGGACTTGCGCCCGTGCGGTAAATCAATTTGCGTCACGTCGCCCGTAATGACCGCTTTGGAGCCGAAGCCGATGCGCGTGAGAAACATTTTCATTTGTTCCGTAGTCGTGTTCTGCGCTTCGTCGAGAATGATGAACGCATCTCCCAAAGTCCTGCCGCGCATGAATGCCAGCGGCGCAACTTCAATAACACGTTTCTCTAAAAGCTTCGTCACTCGTTCGTAATCAACGAGATCAAACAGCGCGTCATACAAAGGCCGCAAATAAGGGTCAACCTTGTCCTGCAAATCGCCGGGCAAGAAGCCGAGTTTCTCTCCTGCTTCAACGGCGGGACGCGCGAGGATGATGCGATTGACGCGCTTTTGCATCAGGTATTGCACCGCCATCGTCACCGCGAGGAACGTCTTTCCGGTTCCGGCTGGCCCTATCCCGAACGTCATATCGTGCTGTTCGATGGCTTCGAGATAGAGGCGCTGATTGCTGCTGCGCGCCGAGACCTGTTTGCGTCCGGCGGGATTGATGCGCTTTTGGTTATTAAACACATCACGCAACGTCGCCGTGCGGTCGTCGGCGATTTGCTTGAACGCATCGCGCAACTCTACGTCCGTGGGCGCTTTGCCTTCGGTGAAAAGCTGGGCGTAATCCTTGAGGATGCGTTCGACGACGGCGACATCTGCTTCGTCGCCTTCGATGCTGACATCATTGCCGCGTCCACCGAGACTCACGCTCAACACCGATTCCAGATATTTGATGTTCTGATCGTAGGGGCCAAAAAGGGCTTCGAGGGCGCGTTCAGGAAGTGTGATTTTCAGGTTTCTCAGAGTACGTCTTGCTCCGTGAAGAGGTTAATTGTATTTGGTTTCGTTGACGGCGGCGAACGCTACTATAGGCTTTTGATGAGTGTCAACGATGCTCCCGCGCCGAGGACTCAGCCTCAATGCGCACAATGAGTCAATCCAACTGGTAGAGCAGGTTATTAACCTGCCCTACGGAAAATACCGTACAACAAAGCGAGAAACTCTCTAATTCGCCGCTTCCACATTGGCGTAAAAGCGATAAAAACCGCCTTGCGCAATACCCAGCCGGAACTGAACGTTGACCTTTGCGCCTTTAGCTAACGGCGCAGCCAGTGTGATCGAGCCTGCGCACAGGGTTGAATTCAGCCCGCCGCCCGTGGGTTGCGTCGGAGCTTCAAGCGTGAGGCCTTTGACCGCGACAGATTGGCCGTTGATGGTGAGGGTTATGTCGTCCGAATTGAGCGCGCGTAAGATCGCCGTATTCACGCCGCCATTGCTGATCTCGACAATGCGAAAGCGCAGCTTCGTCACAGCCCTGCCGGTGTTATTGGTGAGCGAACGGCGCAGGTAAAGCGAACGCGGATAGGTCGCGCTGCCTACGGTCACGGGTACGCTTTCGACTAACACGTTCGGCGCGTTGTTCGCGCTCACCGCCGGGTTGAGCAAAGCCACGGGCAAGCCCGCATTGTTCACCACCGGCGACGCACTGTTTTGCGGTCCCGGCGCGCCCGGTTGCGGCGTAACGCCATTGAGCGGTGTCGTAACGGTCGCTACCAAAATGAAATCGGCCAGATTGTTTTTGGTATGCACCGGCAAGCCTGCGCCAGTGGTAGCGCTCTTTCTCACCCAGGCGTGTTCGGCAGTGACGAGGCCGAGCGACGGGACGGGCGTTCCTTCATAAAAAAACTGTGCGAGGCCATTGCCGAGAATGGCTGTCGTACCGGCACGGTCAAGCGTGTCTGAGTTGTCGTTTGAGAGCCACCAACCGCCGACTAAACCAATGCCGTCGAGCGGAGGGCTGAGGTCGTCGGGCGGTACGTGCGTGAGCGAATAAGTCGCCCCTGCGATCAGGTAATAGCCGCGCGGTTGAATGATCTGCGGCGTGAGCGGGAGCGCATAAAATCCGTTACCCGCCAAGCTGAGGCCGAGCAACGACAAGCCTGCGGTGCTGCGCGGGAAATCGGTGTTGTTATAAAGCTCGACATACCAATCGTCTACGCCGTTGGGGCCGCTGGTGCGCCATTCGTTAATCATCAACGCATTGGGCGGAGGCACGATCACCGAGAACGTAAAACTTGCGTCGCGCACTACGTTGCATACATCCGTCGCGCGAATGGTGGCGGTATAGGTTCCCACCGGCGCAGCGTTGCTGATCGTCACGATGCCGCCATTCGCCACCGTGATCGTACCGGTGAAACCCACCGGCGTGACGCTGCGCACGGCGACCGACTGAATCAGGTTCGTGCGCGGAAAGCCCGTCACCGGATTCACCGTCGTATTGCTTTGCAAGTTGAGCGGCACAGGCGGGTTGTTATAACTCAGCACCGATACGCCGCTGTTGCGCACGGTGACTGGCGCCGTGTGTTTGGTCACAGCGCCGTCGCCGTCGGTGATTTCAAAACACACCGTACCGCTCGCCGCGTTGCAAGCCGTGCTGACCGTAGCGATGAGCCAATTGCCCGGCGGCGTTGACGTATCAATGCGCACGTTGGCGAAGCTCAATCCAGTGGCCGTGCCGCCCGCGATTTGGCGCACCGTTAGATTCGTTAAAGGCGTGCGGTCATCGCTCACTTGTCCGAACAAGACGGTGTTGTTGTTCTCGCCCTGATAAAGCTCGACGGCGAAAGGCGTCACAGTGGGCGGCTGATTGCTGACGATTTGCAGCGCAAGGTTGTTGGTCGTGGTGCAACCGTTGGCGTCGGTGGCAGTGATGCCTAGCCCGAAGGAACCGCTTTGCGTGGGCGTACCGCTCAATAGGCCCGCCGCGCTGAACGTCATGCCGTTGGGCAAAACCGAATTATTCGAGAGCGTAAAAGCATAAGGCGCGAGGCCGCCGGTCACGGCGAGCAATTGGTTATAAGGCTGGTTGCGTAATCCATTGGGCAACGTGGCGGGGTTGAGCGTCAGCGTCGGGCATTGCGCAATAAAAGAAAGCAACGCATCGCGCGCCAGCCCGCATTGATCGGTCGCGCGAATCACCGCTAGATAGCCGCCTGCGGGCCTTACGTTGTTGAGGCTGACGACGCCCGCCGCATTGACGGTCGCCGTGCCGCCAAAGGGGCCGCCGAAAGAGGTGTTCACACCCACGACGTTATAGGTGAGCGCAGTGCCGTTGCTGCTGACATTGAATGTTGGCGTGACGGTCAGCGATTGACCCATCGGTACAGACTGGCTGCCCGAATACAACAACGTCGGCTGTGTATCGTCATTGACCGTCACGTTGAGCGTAGCGTTGACCGTCACATTCGCGCTGTCAGTGACGCTCAACGTGAGGCTGGCGCTGGTGGCGTTGCAGGCCGCCGTCACGTCGGCGCTGATGACGCCGCTGCTGTTGATCGCCAGGTTCGCCAGCGTCACGCCGTTGACCGTAGCGTTCGCGCCGTTGTTGACCTTGACTGTGAGTTGTTCGAGCGGTTGCAACTGATCGTTCGCATTGGCGATGGTCAGGTTGGCGAGTGGCTGGCCTTGCGTGCGCGTGAGCGTCACGGGCGTCAGCGTCGGCGGCGTATTCAGCGCACATTGGTTGAGCGTAACTTGCAGTTTAGCGTTGGCATTGACCGCTGTCGTGACGAGATCGGCTTTGCCGTTCGCATCGAAATCTCCTACGGCCAACACACGTCCGACCGCGCCGAGCGGCAACTCGGAACTGAGGGGAAAGCCGCCCTGTCCATTGCCCAGCAAGATCGTAGCGTTCGTGCTTTGATAAGTGACGGCCAGGTCGCATACGCCGTCGCCGTTGAAATCGCTGGCGACAATCTGATCGGGATTGGTTGCCACACTGATCGAAGCGCCGGTCGTGAAAGTGCCGTTGCCCTGTCCCAGCAACACCTGCACGCGCCCGGTCAGATATTGGGTCAGCGCCACATCGGTTTGGCCGTCGCGGTTGAAATCGCCCACTGCCATACCGAAGCTGCTCGAAATGTTCAGCGGCGCGCCGGTGCTGAAACCGCCTGCGCCGTCTCCGAGCAGCGTGGTCAGCGTGCCCAGGCGGTTGACGATCAAATCGGCATTGCCATCCGCATTGAAATCGCCCACCGCCAATGATCGTGCGTTCGTCACGGGAATGTTTAAGGCTGAAACCACACCGCCTGTGCCGTTGCCGAGCGCGACCGTCACGACGCCATTGGTTGTGTCAGCGACCGCGAAATCGAGCCTGCCGTCCCGGTTAAAATCGGCGAGCTTCAATGCGGCAGGCCGTAACCCAGCAGTGAACGAGGTGAGTGCGAACTGTCCGTCGGGTTGTTGCAACAAAACCCGCACGTCCATGTTGCTGGTTGACGCAACATCCAGTCGTCCGTCGCCGTTGAAATCGCCCGCCGCCAGTCCGGCACTACCCGCGCCGGTATCCAGCACGACGGGCGCGACAAAGCCGCCCGTGCCGTTGCCGCGCCATAGTTGCGCGATGGAGCCTTTCAGCCCCACCAAATCCTGTTTGCCGTCAGCGTCGAAATCGCCCGCGATCACTTCACTGATAAATCCTGAAGCGTCCACCGTGCTGGCGGCGGCGAAATTCGTCGTAGCGCAGGTAATTGGATTCGTCACCGTCAGCGTGAAGCTCTGGCTCACCGCCGTGCCGCATCCGCCTTGCGCGCGCACCGTCACAGTGAAAGTTCCGGCAGGTTGCGGATTGCTGATGCGCACCGCGCCGCTCGTGGGGTTGACGGCGAGCAATCCGGCAAAAGGCGATTGGCCCGGCGCGCTCGTCGCCGTGGCGTAAGCATTGGCGACGTAAGCCGTCGGCGCACTGGCAGGCGCGTACGAGGCTTCAGTGCCGAGTTGCACGGACTTCGCCGCATAAGCGCCCAGCGCCAACGTGGGATGGGTAACGGTGATAGATAAATTCGCCTGCGTCTCGCTGCGCCCGTCAGAGACAGCCAGCGCGAGGGTTCCCGTCGTCGCGGCGCAACTCACCGTGACGTGCGCCGTGATCGTGCCGTTGTTGTTGACGAGATTGGTGAGCGTGACGCCGTTCGCATTGCCGAGTGAGACGACGAACAAACTGCCTGCCGCTGTTTCAGCATCGCTCACCGTCGCAATGGTGAGCGGCGCACCGGCGGGCTTGCCGGCTTCAAGCGTGAGCGCCAACGGGTTGATGACGGGCGGCGTATTGA
Source organism: Acidobacteriota bacterium (assembly GCA_013140935.1). Lineage (GTDB taxonomy): Bacteria > Acidobacteriota > Blastocatellia > RBC074 > RBC074 > JACPYM01. Next base: position 1,217 of record JABFSD010000849.1, on the reverse strand, counting down.
GGTCGAGCGCAAAGCTGGCGCTCGTTCCCTTGCAACCATTGGCATCAGTCGCGCACACCGTGATGGGGAAAACGCCCGCTTGCGTCGGCTGGCCTGACAACACGCCGGTCGTAGGATTAAGCGTCAATCCCGTGGGCAGGACGCCGCTGCCCAAACTGAATACCACCAGCGTCGCTCCGCCGCTTTGCGTGAACGTAGCCGCGTAAGGTTGGTTGAGCATGCCATTGGGTGAAGACACCGTCGCCACCGAGATCGTGGGGCAAGTGACCGTCAAGGTGATGGGGACGTCGGTCGTCGCACCGCAATTGTCAGTCGCGCGTATCGTAAGCGTATGCGTGCCGCCGGGCTTCGCGTTGTTCAACGTAACCACACCCGCGCTGTTGACCGTGAGGCCGCCGGTATAAGTTCCGGCGTTCAATACGTTGACGCTGGCGACGCTGAGATTATCGCTGGGGCCGGTGAGCGGATTGAGCGTGAGCGCGCCGCCCGCCGCTACGTTGGCCGTGCTGTTATAACTCAAGACGGGCGGCGGATTGGGCGTCACCGTCACATTGAGCGTCGTTGTCGCCGTTGCGCTCTGGCTGTCGGTCACCTTGAGAGTGAAGCTCGCATTGCTCGCGCCACAGACGGCACCGATGGTGGCCGAGATCACGCCGGCTGGGTTAATCGTCAGGTTCGAAACCGTCACGCCGTTGACCGTCGCCAAGGTTGCGTTGTTGACCAGCGGGTTGAGCGTAGGGGCGGCGTCTTCGACATCGCTAGCGCTGCCAATAGCGGAAGTCACACTGAAACTACCCGCTTGCCGCGTTTGCGCCGTCGTGCTGATCAGCGGCACATCGTTGACGGCCTTGATCGTGAGGAAAAACAGCGCCTGAGTCGAGGTCTGCGCCCCGTCAGTCACCGTGAAAGCGAACTCGTCAAAGCCGTTGGCGTTCGCATTTGGCGTATAAGTGAAAGCCCCCGTGGTCGCGTCGGTGATCGTCAACGTGCCTTTGGCGGGCAGTCGGGTGAGGCTGAACGTCAGCGCGTCTTCATCAAGATCATAGGCGAAAAGCCGGTCATTCAAGACAGTGTCTTCATTCGTCATGGCTTCGTTGGGGATCAGGAAAATGCTCGTGCCGCGCCGCGCCGCGCTGAAGCCGTTGCCGGTCTCGTCGGAGAAAACATTGTCAGAGAGATCGTCCAATCGCCAATAGGCCTTCAACCCGCTCTCGTGT
>JABFSD010000989.1 GCA_013140935.1 Acidobacteriota bacterium | reverse complement strand
TGATTTATCAGGCGTTTATTGATCGTAAGCGGCAAACGGCCCGCTTCGAGCAAGTCGAAGAAGTCGCCGAATTCGACCGCCTCGCCGCCGCCAGCCACGAAGTTCTCAATGGGCAAAACGGCCATCACGTTTCGCTGCATGCGCCCATCGCCCAACCCGACGACATCGAAGACACGCGTTTGCGTAAGGCTTCGGAAGAAGCGATGCGTAAGGCTTTCGCCGCGATTGATGCCAAAGACCGGCTGCTATTGAACTATTACTATTTCGATGACTTGACGCTGCGCGAAATCGGTTTGCTGATGAACGTTCACGAAGCGACCATCAGCCGCTGGCTCGCCAAAGCGCAAAAGCAGGTCAAGAAAAAGACCGAAGACTTTCTGCAAAAACTATATGGCTTACGCCGTGCCGAAGTGGTCGAGTGTCTGGCTCTCGCGGCGCGTTCTGAAATTGACGTGCGCCGTCTGTTGGGCGAAGCCAATAAGGCCGCCGTCAAACGCGCTCCTTAACAGAGTCGGCGGGCAATCTTGCAAGCCTATTTTGCAAGCCCATTTTGCAAGCCCATTTTGCAAGCCCATTTTGCAAGCCCATTTTGCAAGCAATGATGGGTTGCTCGTTCCAACGAGCGACACATCAGAAGAATAATCCCCTTGTTATTCTCTAGGTAGGTTACGATCGTGGTTCACAAAACGAACAACTCCCAACCAGTTCTTGAGCAAACGCCTTTTGACGCGCTGTTGCGCCGCCAGTTGCAATACGATGGCGCGCGGGCAGTGCCTTGTGCGGGCTTCGATGTTGATACGGCTACGGCCTATCTCGAACGCGCCTTGCTCGCGGCCGCGCAGCAAACCTTTGAAGGGCACCTCGCCGATTGCACCGGATGCCGCCAGCACGTAACGGCGTTGATGATGCTTAACGAGCAACTCGCGCCCGCGCTGATCGAAATGCCTGCGCCCCGCGCAATGCAACTGGCGCAACCTTCGTTGGCGCAACCGTCGCTATGGGCGCGCTTATCCGCACCGTTCAATGAGTGGCGCACTTCCTTCGATTTGAATTGGGGATTTGCCAGCGCGGGTGCCGCAATGGCGGCGCTGCTCGTGACTTTCACCATTTATTCATGGCGTAACGAAGCGGGTAATCAGGCTCCGCTTGCGAGTGCTACAGTTGCGGCGGAGGTTGCCAATGCTACGCAACCTGTCGCGTTGCCTGCCGAAAGCACTGCTTCCGCCTTGCTAGAGACTTCGACTAACGCGCCGCTGTTACTCGCGGCAACGACTTCAACGGCATCAAAAGCTGGAGAATCAAGCGGCTCAGCCGAGGGCTTAATGGCAAAACGTGATGCGGTCAGTGCCGCTCCGCCTGCGTTACCGCCGTTGCCTGGCCCACGCATCGCACTTGCTACCTCCGGGTTTGCGGCAGGTAGTCCGGCAGCGGCTGCGCCGATTCGCGTACTCGATGTGCCGGAAGAGGTCGTGGCCTTAAATGGTTCCAAAGTAGCCTCACCTACGCTTCCGCGGGCAGACTTTTTCGGCAGCAATTTTGCGGGCAGCAACGGCATACAAGGAACGCCCGTGTCTTTGGGCTCAAACGGAAATCAAAACGGTGGACTGATGCCGGTGGGGCTGAATTCCATCGAACCAACGACGACCGTGAGTTCGCTAAATGTGATGAAACATCAACTCGAACGCCAATCGCGCATGGCCGATTTGGCGGCGGTTGATTCGGCTAAACCGGTTGACCGCGAAGCGGCCGACAAGAACAACGAGAAAGCAGGCAAAAACGAAACGAGCCTCCCGCGCGCGATCATCAATGGTTTGAAAGGACAACGTCCGGGCTTGAGTTTTATGCCAGGCAAGGGCACGGAAGCGCGCACCAAAGAGGCGGAGAAAACCGCTGACGAACCGCTCGCCAAACCACTGACCAAGCGGGTCAATGGACATACGTTTTATTTCGAGCGCGGCTATTGGATTGATGAAAACTATCGCTCTGACACTACGTTGCCGCTGGTCAAACTCGTGCGCGGCAGTGAACGTTACCAAAACCTGTTGATCGAGCATCCTACGCTCGAACAGTTCTTCCAACTCGGTCAGGTGATCGTGGTGTGGAAGAACAAAGTTTACGAAGTGAAAAAGTGAACCCTCGGCCTCGCTTTATTTCCCAGCCTTCATGCTTCGTTCTTTCCGGTGATTGACGGAGTTTCTTACCCTTCAGATAATGCCCGCCCGTCGGCGCGACATGACGCTCTAGCCTCATTCCATTCGACTCATTCGACATTGACACGGCACATCACGGTGTTCAGCGCGGGTGTTCACGCAGGCGGGAGGGTTTTTATGGCAAAACACAATTACGGGAAATTGCTTTTGGCGCTCACGCTGGTTGTCGGCACGGTGTGTTTCGTCCCATCGCACGACGCTGCCAACGGTGCCATTGAATGGCCTGCTTACGGCGGCGGCAAAGACAACACGCACTATTCGCCACTCAAACAGATCCATCGCGGCAACGTCAATCGCTTGCAGGTCGCGTGGCAATACGACACGGGCGATGCGTTCGAGGGTTCTGAGATGCAATGCAATCCGCTGATCGTCAACGGCGTGTTGTATGCGACTTCGCCCAAGTTGCGCGTCTTCGCGCTCGACGCTGCGACGGGCAAACAAAAATGGAGCTTCGATCCGCACGAAGGCCGCAAGCCGCTGGGCAAATTTCGCAATCGCGGCGTGACCTATTGGGAAGGCGCGCCCAAAATCAATGATGCTGCGCGTGTGTTTTTCGGATTCAATCAATGGCTTTATTCGCTCGATGCCAAGACCGGTTTGCCAGACAAAACGTTCGGCACTGATGGTCGCATAGACTTGCGGCTCGGACTCGACCGCCCCGACGCCAAAGATTTATCAGTAGGCATCTCGACACCCGGCGTGATTTATAAAGACCTCTTGATCGTAGGCAGCATCGTGAGCGAAACGCTGCCCGCCGCGCCCGGACACATTCGCGCCTATGAATTGCGCACCGGCAAGTTACGCTGGATTTTTCATACGATTCCATTGCCGGGCGAATATGGTTACGAAACGTGGCCCAAAGATGCGTGGCAATACGTCGGCGGCACGAATGTGTGGAGTGGACTGACGTTGGATGAAAAGTGCGGCTTGCTCTTTGCGCCGACGGGTTCGGCGACATACGACTTTTACGGCGCGAATCGCCACGGCGATAACTTGTTCGCCAATTCGTTGCTGTGTCTTGATGCGGCGACGGGCAAACGCAAGTGGCATTATCAAACGGTGCGGCACGATTTGTGGGATCGTGACTTGCCGACCGCGCCTGCGCTCGTCACCGTCAAGCGCAACGGACGCGCGATTGATGCCGTCGCCCAGACCACCAAAGCCGGACACATCTTCGTGTTTGAACGCGAGACGGGAAAGCCGCTATTTCCGATTGAGCAACGCAAAGTCTCTACGCGAGGCATTGATGGCGAACAAGTCGCTGATACGCAACCCGTACCGCTCTCGCCGCCGCCTGTCGCGCGTCAACAGATGACCGAAGCGATGCTCACCCGTCGCACGCCCGCCGCCCACGCGGCGGTGCTGGAGCGTTTCAAACAACTCACCAGCACCGGACAATTCGAGCCGCCTAATAGACAAGGCGTAATCGTTACGCCCGGTTTTGACGGCGGCCCGGGCTGGGGCGGCGCAGCGGTTGACCCTTCAGGATTGCTCTTCGTCAATTCAAGCGAAGTGCCATGCATTCTCAAGCTGGTCGAACAAACGCCGCGTTCGCGCGCGCAATCGAGCGCGCGCAATTTGTATGATCGTTCCTGCGCCAGTTGCCACGGACGCGATCTGGCAGGCACGCCGCCTGAGTTTCCCGCGTTGGTCAATCTCGCTAAGAAATACAACAACACCGAACTAACGACGGTGATTCGCAACGGCTTCGGACGCATGCCGGGCTTTGCGTCATCGTTGAATAACGAAGCCATTCAGGCGCTCGTGACGTTGTTGCTCAAAGGCGAAAACGCGCAGGTCGCCAACGCGCCAAGCCAGCAACCAGGGCAATTGGCCGCGATTGACCAGAAATACGTGATGGAAGGTTATCCGCGCTTTCTCGATCCCGACGGCTATCCGGCCATCGAGCCGCCGTGGGGCACGCTGGCGGCGGTTGATCTGAACCGAGGCATCATCGCGTGGCAGATTCCGCTGGGCGAATATCCCGAACTGGTGAAGCAAGGTGTGAAAGACACAGGCAGTTGGAATTACGGCGGGCCAATCGTGACGGCGGGCGGCTTAGTGTTTATCGGCGCGACGAACTTTGACCGCAAGTTTCGCGCCTTTGATAAAGACAACGGCAAACTATTGTGGGAAAGCGTCATGCCTTTTGCGGGGAACGCTACGCCAGCGACGTATGAAGTGAACGGCAGGCAGTTCGTCGTCATTGCGGCAGGCGGTGGCAAACGTGGCGCTCCGTCAGGCGGAGTTTATGTGGCCTATACCTTGCCGACTCGTTGACCCGACTCGTTGATGAAGATGAAGTGCCCGCAAAAATTAAACCCGACCTGAAGACGTACCTAAAACGGTAAGTTATAGCCTTTCAGAAAAAGACTTCCTCCCACGAAGCCGCACGAAGGGGACACGAAGATTTTTACGCCAATGTTTTTCCTCTTCGTGAAACCTTCGTGTTCCTTCGTGGGAGAAGTATTTTCTTGATTGCTATAGAAAGCCTGCTCTACGGTGAAACCGCTGATTGACCCCTTTTCAGCGAGTCGGCATAATTCGCCCCGTTATTGGGAACCCCTTGCGACGCCTTATTTCCCGTGTCTTTAAGAAGTCTGAAGGATCGTCCAACCATGCCTACTTATAAAAAGCAGCCGCGCCGTGCGCCGCAATACGAAGAGTATGACGAAGAAGAAGTTTACGCCGTACGTCCAACCCGCAGTTTGGGTAAAAGTGCGCGCCGTCCCCCGCGTCATTCGGGCTTCGGCGATGTAATGCGCCGCATCAACTGGAATTGGGTGATCGCTCCGCTGGTGTTAATCGCGCTGCTCGCAGGCGGCTGGATGATGTACTACTACCAGGAATACACCGAGCGCATTGATTCGGCGCTGCGGGGCGATATTTTCGTAGCCAGTTCGGGCATCTACGCCGCGCCGTTGACGCTGCGTCCGGGGCTGGCTTACAAACGCGAAGACCTGCTCGCGCACCTGCGCCGCGTGGGTTATCTCGAAACGGGTACGACTGAAAATCAGAGTCGCGGGCAATATGCCGTGCGCGGCAACGCGGTTGAATTGCGTCCGAGCGCGCAAGGTCGCATTGACGGCGATGCGCTGTTTCGTCCGGTGCGCGTGAGTTTCAACGGCAACACGGTGCAAGCGATCAACGATCTTTCTTCGCGCGAACAACTCAATCAGGCTTTGATCGAACCCGAAGTGATTTCTTCGGTCGTGAACGCCGAGCGCGAAAAGCGCAAGATCATCGAATTCAGAGACCTGCCGCAAACGTTGATAGACGGCATCACCGCGACGGAAGACCGCCAGTTTTTCGAGCATTACGGCATCAACTGGCGCGGCGTGATTCGCGCGTTTTTCAAAAATCAGGAAGCCGGTCGGGTCGTCGAAGGCGGCAGTTCGATTTCGCAGCAACTCGTCAAAAAACTCTTTCTCACTGACGACCGCGTGTGGAGCCGCAAAATTCCCGAAGCCTATATGACCGTGTTGCTCGAACAGCGCCTGAGCAAAGAGCAAATCATGGCGATGTATTGCAACCTGATCTATCTCGGCCAACGCGGCAGCTATTCGATCAACGGTTTCGGACAAGCCGCGCGCACCTTCTTCGACAAAGACGTATCGCAACTCAGCTTGGCCGAATCGGCGACGCTCGCGGGACTGATTCGCTGGCCCAATCATTACGCGCCGTTTCAGCATCCCGACCGCGCGAAAGACCGCCGCGACAAAGTGCTGGATTTGATGGTCGAAGCCGACAAGGTCACGCCAGACCAAGCCGCTCAGGCCAAGACACAACCGCTGGGACTCAAGAGCGGCGGCGCTGCTTCGATTGACGCGAACGATGCGCCTTACTTCACCGATTACCTGACCAAACAACTCGAAGCGCAATATGACAGCCGCGATGCGCTCAAACATCTGCGCATCTATTCGACCGTAGACATCAACTTGCAACGCGCCGCCTATCAAGCCGTCACGCGTCAGATGGCCGCGATTGACAAGATGTTCGCCAAACGCAAAGGCGGAACCGCCGGATTGCAAGCGGCGCTCGTGGCGATGAATCCCAAAACCGGCGACGTGCTGGCGATGGTAGGGGGACGCGATTACGGCGCAAGCCAATTAAATCGCGCGACCGAAGCGCGACGGCAACCAGGCTCGGTCTTCAAGCCCTTTGTTTATGCCGCTGCCTTGAGCAACGGCGCAGACGATGACGGCAAGACGATTACGCCCGCAACGATGCTGATGGACGCGCCGCGCTCTTTTAAGTACGGCAACGGACAAACTTATTCGCCCGGCAATTTCGGCGATACGTTTGAGAACAAAAAAATCACCTTGCGCGATGCGCTGGTGAAATCGAAAAACGTCGTCACCGTCGAACTCGCCCAACTCATAGGCGTCTCGCAAGTCGCTCAACTCGCCGAACGCGCCGGCATTCAACGCGTCCCCACTTACCCTTCCGTCGCGTTAGGCGTAGCCGAAGCCACGCCGCTACAAATGGCTTCGGCCTATACGATGTTCGCCAACGGCGGCAAGCGCGTGATGCCGACGGCATACAGCCGCGTGACCGACGGCACGGGACGCACGCTGTTACAAGCCAGCCGCGAAGGCCGCGACATCCTTTCGCCGCAAGTCGCTTATATGATGACTTCGATGATGCAGGACGTGCTGGATCGCGGCACGGGCACGCGCGTTCGTGCGATGGGTTTCAAGGGTACAGCGGCGGGCAAAACCGGTTCGTCGCGCGACGGATGGTTCGCGGGCTATACGCCGAATCTGGTGTGCGTCGTGTGGGTAGGTTTCGATGACAACTCTGACTTGGGATTGACGGGCGGCGCGACGGCGGCTCCGATCTGGGCTGACTTTATGACGAAGGCCTTGCAAGTGCGTCCCGACCTCGGCGGCGAATTTCAAGACCCCGGCGGACTCGTCACCGTCAACATTGATCCCGAAACCGGCTTGCTCGCACGCAGCGAAGCCGGAAGCACGGCTGGCCGCGCCGAATACTTCCTGCAAGGCACCGAACCCGAAGGCTCAGCGCCGCGCGACAGCAAAGAAGACGATCCTGATAAAGACAAAGACCCTTACGCCAAACCGAAAGAAGTCGAAGACCCTTACGAAAAGCCGCCCGCCAATCAACGCGCCGCCCGTCCGCGTGAAATGCAAAGCCAGAATTTCCCCGATGCGATGATCTCGGTCGAGGTCTGCAACACGACGGGCCTGCTGCCCGTGCGCGGCGTATGCACCCGCACCACGTGGCGCAAGTTCGCGTTCGGCAAAGAGCCGAACGACTCGTGCAACAATTCTCGCCACGACCGACAAAAGATTATCAATTGACGTGGCGCAGACTTCAGTCTGTGACCCGTTTGGTGGACTTTAGTCCGCCCTCTGAAATCAACTTGGAAGACTTCCCTGCCGCACTCACGCCGCCCGATGAAGCGCGACGCCTCGCTGCACCGGTTTTGGAAGGCGGCGAATTTCAGGGCGTATTCGCGCACGTGACGTTTGCCATTTATGACCGCA
>JABFSD010000486.1 GCA_013140935.1 Acidobacteriota bacterium | reverse complement strand
CTTCTTTGAACAAATCGCGGAACTGATCTTCGCGGAACTTAGGCGTGCGCAGCGTTAAATCTACGCGCGCCAACAACGAGTCTTCAGTGCGTTGAGCCGAGTTGAGCAAGACGTAAGTGCCATCAGGGCTCCACGAAAGGCTCGCCAGCGAACCGTTGGGCAGCGAACTCACCGCGCGCGCTTCGCCGCCGCTCAAGGGCACGGCGAATACATTGCGAAAGGCCTTCGTACTCAACGCGCCATACGCAATCCATTGGCTGTCAGGCGACCAGGCCAATGTGTTTTGCGACGAGTTCAAATAACCGGAGGCGACGACGCGCTCTTGCTTGGCGGCTACGTCATAAACGCGCAGTTCCTTGCGATCACGCACGAACGCGATGTGTTTGCCGTCAGGCGAAAAACACGGCGCGGCATCGTTCAACTTATCAGTCGTCAGTTGCGTTTCGGTGTTCGTTGTAAAGTCATAAAGAAACAACTGTCCATTGCCGCTGCGTTCAGAAACATACGCGATGCGCTTACTTTCAGCGGCCCAAGTGATTTGTCCGTCACGGGCATAAGCCCGTGTGACACGCACTGCGTCTCCGCCGTCTTTCGCCGAAGCCGCGAAGATTTCGCCGCGCGCCGTGACTGCGACTTTTTTGCCGTCGGGCGAAAGCGCGAGTTCCTGAAACGAACTCAACGTCAAATGCTCCATCGTAGGAACCGGCGTCGCGCCGCGTTTCGTGATTTTGATTTCACTGGCTTGATTGCTGGCCGTGTCGAACCGCCACAAGCCGAAGTTGCGTTCAAACACAATCGTCTTGCCGTCATAAGCGATGTTCGGCCACAGCACGCGCCCGTCTTTGAATTGCGTGAGTTGTTTTGCCGCGCCAGCCAGCGGTTTCGACCAAAGGTTCTGTGCGCCACTGCGGTCAGAGACGAAATACAACGTGCGTCCGTCGCCGCTCCACATCGGCCACATTTCTTTCGCGCCGCGATTCGTATGCTGTTGATAAACGCCATCGCGCAGCGTCCAGATTTCGGCTTCGTCCAAATGCGAATGTCCCTTGCGCCACCATTGCGTCGCCGAATTGCCGCGCGCCGTGAACGCAAGGCTTTGCCCGTCGGGCGAAGGCTGGCTGAAAAATTCCGCGACAAAACGGTCGCGGCTGAATTGCATCGGCGTACCGCCCGCTACGTTGAGGCGCCAAATGTCGTTGCTGCGAATGTCGTAGGCGCTTGAGGTGAAATAAATCCACTGCCCATCGCGCGACCACGCATCGAGCCGATCATTGCCGTCGCTGAACGTCAGCCGCTTCAATTCGCCCGTAGCGAACGTCAGCAAATAAATGTCGCCATTGCCGGTGCGCTCAGAGATGAAGGCCAACTGCTTGCCGTCAGGCGAATACAACGGACGCGCTTCGGTCGCGGCGTGCGAAACCAGCAAGCGCGCTTCGCCGCCCGCTAAAGGCGCAGTCCAAATGTCGCCGCCTGAGACAAAAGCGATTTCGGCGCGATCATGCGAGAGCGCGGGTTCGGTGAAATAAGGCAGCGGTTCAACGGTGCTTTGCGCAAAAGCGCTGCCTGTTGCCGCGAACAACGCGAGCATAAGATGAAAGAATTTGTGGTGAATGTTTTTCATCGCTTTCTCCTGCGAATGTGCGTGTTGGCATTCTCCATTCCCTATTCTCAATTCTTCTACAGAGAATAACTGCCGCCAGATCATACCCTGTAAATGAATGAAGAATGGTGAATTGAGAATGGAGAATGTTTCATTTTCGGTTTACGGCTAATCGCCAGCCGCAAAGACTTCTTCTGCAACTTTCACTTTCATGCGCTTTTCGTCCGCCGGATAAAACCAAAGCAACAGCGCCGAAACCAATGGCAGCAGGCTCATCAGCCACAGCGCGTGAAAGAATCCATAGCGCGCGCCCAGCCAACCCGCCAACGGAGCGAGCAATGCTCCGGCTCCCCAAGCGAAGCCCATCATCAGCGCCGATACAGTACTCGCGCCGTGCGGCACAAGACGTTGCGCCATCACTACGCTGACCGGGATGGGCAGGTTCAACGCCGTGCCGCCCAACATCATCAACGTGTAACTCAATGGCCCCGTCGTAGCGAACGCCATCAGCAAAAGCGGCGTAGCGATCAACAGCGAGACGAGCGTCACGCGCCGCGCTCCCCAACGGTCAGCCATGCCGCCGCCGAAAAATCCACCGATGCCGCCGAAGAATAAAAAGCCTGCCAACACCGAACTGATTGCGGTCGTCGTCAAGCCGCTGTCTTGCAACGCAAAGGGCAAAAAGGTTTGTACGCTTACCGATACCGCCGAGCGCAAGACGACGGCAAAATACAAAAGCGTGAGCGGCTGCCACACGGCGAGCAAGGCATCGCGCAAACTCACACTTTGCGTTTCAGTTTTTCGATCAGGCAGCGCCGGACAATACATCCACATCACGGCGGCGATGGCGATGCCCCAGAACATCGTGTACCAGCTTTTCTCTAAGCCGAAATTGGCTACGACGGCGGCAATAATCAGCGGCCCCAGCGCGTAACCAACCGTACCCGTCGAAGAAAAGACGGACATCACTAAGCCCTGATGACCACCACTCGAAGCCGCGCGCGACACGATGGCTGCGCCTTGCGGATGAAAGGCTCCGATGCCGATGCCGCCCGCAATCACAATCACCATCAGCATCGGCAAGCTCGTAGCCATGCCCAAACACGAAAGAAAAATCGCCGCGACCAGCGGGCCGAAAATCGCCATTTCGCGTTTGAGATAGCGGTCAGAGATGAGTCCGTAAGCGGGTTGCAACAACGACGACGTAATCATCAACATCGGCGTCAACCATCCGACCTGGGCAGCAGTGAGGTGCAACTTCGTCGCCAACAGAGGCAACAGCGGAAAGATAAAGCTCGAATAGGAATCGAGTACGAAATGCGTCGTCGAGAGCAACGCGACGGTGAGTTTGTCTTGCCTGTTCATTGGTTAAAAATCCGTTTCTTCGGGCTGGCTCATCACCGACCAATGGTCTTTGCCTCCGAAAGCAGATGCCCATTGGCGCGAGGCCGTAACGAAGCGCGCAAAGATCGCCTGCGAAAACTGATCGCGCTCCCAACCGATTTCAGGATGCCATTGCACGCCGATGACAAAACGGTCAGGGCGTGGGTCTTCGACGGCTTCGATCACTTGGTCAGAAGCGCGCGCGACGATGCGCAAGTCGCGTCCGAGGTCTTTGATCGCCTGATGGTGGCTGCTGTTGACGCGCACCGAAAGATTGCCCGCCCATTGCGCCAGTTGCGCGTCGGTTTCGAGTTGAATGAAATGCGAAGGCCGATTGGCTGGTACGCCTTGCTCATGTTTCAGCGCGTTGGGCACTTGCGATTCGAGGTCTTGATAGAGCGAACCGCCGCGCGCGACGTTCAACGATTGCAAGCCGAAACAAATCGCCAGCACCGGCATCTTGCGCTTCTCAGCCATTTCCAGCAGCAACAAATCGCAACTGTCACGTTCGGCGACGACCGGCCCCAGACGCGGCAGCGGCTCTTCGCCGTAATGCGCCGGGTCGAGATCGCTGGCACTGCCTGACAACAACAAGCCGTCCATGCGTTCGATCAGCGCGCCCAGATATTCACGATTCGGAATCAGCGGGATATAGACCGGCGTAGCGCCCGCAGCCTCAAGCGCTTCGGCGTAAAAACGGCGCAGATAGAAGTTGTCTTTTTTGACCTCCAACCGCGTAGTGATGCCGATCAGCGGTCGTTTGTGAAGGTTAGGTTCCAATGCGATGTGCCTTTGTGGATGCGTTAAATGTGAAGCAGGCGGCGAGTGTAAGAAGGGCTATCAGCCTTGTCAAAAACGAATTCAAACCAAGCCTAAGTGGTGCGTTCACGCCGCTGGCGCTGTCCTCGCAATAACAAGACGAGTCCGACGCCGATCCAAAAGAACATTCTGATCTTGCGAATCACGGCAAGCGTTACGCCGGGCGTAGTGCCAAGACCGAGCGCGGCGGTGACGAAACCCGTGCCGAGTTCGTCTACGCCGACCAGCGCGGGCACGAACATAAACGCGATGTTCAACGCGCGATTCAACGATTCGAGCATGAACGCAGTCGCCAAACTCATCGGCACACCGAGCAACGTCAACGTCGTAAAAATTTCGGCAATGCCCCCCGCGTGAAAGAGCGTTTCGCACAATAACAAAGCGACAAAATCGCGCGGACGCTTGGCGTAAAAATCGAAGACGTAATCTTCCAGTTCGCTGAGTTCGGCGAGGCGTTGATTTAGTTTGCCGCTCAGATTCAGACGCGCTGCCAACCACGCAGCGGTTTGCGAACCGATTTTCCAACGACGCGCGATGACGACGATGATCGGCAGGCTCAACATCATCACCACGAATAACGCGACATAAACCGCTTGCTTCAACGAATCTTGCAAGCTGAGTTTCGTCAGCAAGGCTGCGGCTCCGGCCAGCACCATCAAGCCACTCGTGACGGTGTAAGCGATGTTTTCGACCGCGAGCGAAGAGATGCCCGCTTTCGTCGTGAGCCGGTCGCCTAACGCAACCAGTCGCAACGGTTCGGCCACCAGCGGGCCGAAGGTCAAATCGCCGATGGCTTCACCGGCCAGCCGCGCGCGCAACAGTTGCCAGAAACCGACCGACCGCTCGGCAGGCGTCATGCAAGCGAGCCACGCGCCGGTGCGTGAAACGTAACGTAGCGCCGACAACAGCAGGATCAAGCCGAAGCCCGCGCCCACCTTGCGCACTTCGCCCGCGATGACGCCCAGGCCCGTTTGCCGCAAGACGTAAACAAACAGCGCCAGCCCAATCAGGGCGGCGATGATGGCGAGCCAACGTTTCATTTCTTAGCAGAACCCTCTTTGCGCGTGTCTTGACAAGGCTGAAGGCTGGCGGCTATTTTCCGCGCTTCCTAAAAAGCCCCGCAATTCATTATGACAAGGAGTTACTACATTGGCTAAAGGGCGAGAAGCAGAAATACTGAAACACGATCCGTTCTTGCAGCAGTACGAAAAAGTCAGCGGCAAGGTCAAAGAAAATTCCCGCAATCTCATCAACATCCTGATCGGCGTCGGCGTGGCCGTCGCGCTCATCGTAATCGCGTGGCTGATCTATTCGCGGCGCGTCAGCAACGCGGCAGAATCGTTGGCCGAGGCCTATCGCGTGAACGATGCGACGGTGGCGAACCCGATTCCGCCCGATGTGAAAGGTTACGTTTTCACTACGCAAGACGAAAAACATCGCAAGGCGTATGAAGCCTTCACCAAGGCGGCGACCGACTATTCCTCTTACAACGGTGAGATCGGGCGCTATTACGCGGCGGCGCATCAGCTTTATTTCGAACCGGAAAAAGCCGAAGCCACGTTGAAAGAACTCGCTGGCAAAAATTCCGGCATCGGCTTGCAGGCGCAAATGGCGCTCGCCGGACGTTATGAAGCCGCCGGGAAATTCGACGAGGCGATTGCGACCTATCAAAAGCTCGTCAGCAATCCGGGCGAGCTTTCGGTGTTCCTGCTCAAGCTGAAACTCGCGCGCAGTTTCGAAGGGGCCAACAAACCCAAAGAGGCCGCTGATCTTTATTTCGAATTGGCGAGCAACGAAGAGCTTCGCACTACGGGCATCGGCACCGAAGCCATCTCACGGCTGACCGTCATTGATCCCAGCCGCGTGGAAAAACTGCCCGAAGTGAAAGCGCAGCCGGGCATCGGCGGCGTCACCAATCCGCCTATCAAAGTGGGTTAAGGGTCGGCTAAGGCCGACGCGGTAACCCAACGATTTTTACGCGAGTGGCAAGCACCGGCCTTGCCGCTCGTTGTTTTTTTGGGGAAGGACTTTTATGCAGCAAGGGCGATTTTCATTCAGCGCGCGCGTCGTCATAGGGTCGCTGTGTCTTTGCCTCGCCTTAACCGCCTGCCGCTCAACCAACGAACCTGTTGTCGCACCAATCACAACGGCTTCGCCCATCGCGCCTTCTCCGGTGAGTACGGTAAAACATGCCGACATCGGGTTTGCCTCGCGCCAGAAATGGCTTGATCATTTCGACAAACACGGACGCGAATTCGGCAACGTCACGGCGGAAGAATACTTGCGACAAGCCCAAACGCTGCGCGACCGCACGGCGGGCGGCGACCTACTCGAATCGGTGCGGCGCGACCGCACGGTCACGCGCTTCGATCAGCAGTCTGGCGCGTTCCTCGCTTTCAACGACGACTTGACGATTCGCACCTATTTCAAGCCGAATGACGGCGCGAATTATTTCTGGCGGCAAAGCAAACGTTGAGGATAAGGCTATGAATACACAAGAGGCGGTACGTGATTATTTAAGCGAACGCGGCTGCGCAATGGCCGTCATCGAAGGCGGCGTGCCCGGCTTGCTCGAACAATGGGAAGCGTTAATCGCTGCGGTGGAAGAAGGCTACGGCCTGGGGCTGGATGATTATTTGAACGAGTTGGACGTGCGCCAGTTGTTGGCCGATGTGATTGCCAATGTGCCGAAGGCTGAAACGCAAGCATTTACCGATCAGTTACAACGCGCCGACGAACAGTTTCAGGCGCTGACTCATCCGACTGAGGCTTGCCTGTGGGGTGAAGAGGTCGCCGCCGAAGAAGGCTGGTCGTCCCAAAACAACTTTTGGTATTACCGCCGACCGCGCAACGGCGACCCCGATTTTCTGGCCGAAATCAACGAGGCGTTAGCCGATTACGAATAGCGCCTCAATACTCTGCCTTGCCGGATTTCAAAAAGTTTTCCAGCCAGCGATTCACCCGTTCGACTTGTTCGGGCACGGTGTTGTGTCCGGTTTCAAGCGCCAGCAATAACTGCTTGGGCGCAGCAATGACGTTATAACTCGGATACATCGAAGTCGGCGGACACGTCTCGTCGTTGAAGCCCCACGAATACAAGCCCGGCACTTTCACGCGACGCGCGAAATTCACTACGTCGTAATAGCCCAATACACCGATCTTGTCTTCGGTTCGATGGCTGCCTGCGCCGTCCTGTCGAAACATGTGCGGCCAACCGCCCGCGCGATTTTTGAGATAGCCCGTCGTGTCAGACAACGCCGGATAATAGGCCGCCAAACCTTTCACGCGCGCATCGAGTCCGGCAGTGATGATCGAAAGCGCGCCGCCTTGCGAACCGCCGGTGACGACCAAATCTCTGCCGTTGAATTTCGGATGCTGCGCTCAAAAGTCATTCGCGCGCACGCAACCCAGATAAACGCGCTTGTAATAATAACGGTCGCGGCTTTCCACCCCGTAAAACTGATAACCCATCAACGCGCCTGCGCCGAGATCGTTGTAAACACTCACATCCATCGTCACGGGAATGCCGTGAATGCCAATTTGCAAAGTGATGACGCCTTTGTCAGCCATCTCAGTGATGCCGCGATAAGGCCGCACGCCCGCGCCGGGCACGTTGAGCAAGGCCGGATATTTCCCTTCGGCGCGCGGTTCGCACAGGATGCCGTAAAGCCGCGAAGGCGCAGCGCCCATTCCGATGTTTTGCACATTCAAGTGATAACAAGCCGATTTCGCCGTGCTGTAATCGGGCAGGTAAGTCAGCTTTGCATCCAGCGGAATTTTCGCCAGCGCCTGTTTGCCCGCCTCCCAAAAACCATCGAAATCGGTTGGGTTGCTCACCGTCGGTTGCAACTGTTCCGGCTTGAACGCCGCCGTCGCAAGTCCGCGATAGGTTTTGCCGTACATCTCAACCGTCGCGATGCAACGCAGGAAGCCCGCTTCGTTGAGCGTACCGCCGTCTAC
>JABFSD010000435.1 GCA_013140935.1 Acidobacteriota bacterium | reverse complement strand
TAGACGCTCTTACTCGCGCCGAAGCCATCGTGTTTTGTCCGAGCAATCCGCTCATCAGCATCGGCCCGATTCTCACTGTGCCCGGCCTACGCAAACTGATCGAACAAGCCGCCGCGCAGAAAATCGCCATCAGCCCGATCATCAAAGGACAAGCCCTGAAAGGCCCGGCTGATCGAATGCTGGCGCAAACCGGTTCGCCTGTGTCGGCATTGGGCGTCGCGCAAATTTACGCCAACCTGATAGATGGATTTATCATTGACCAACAGGACGCCGATCTGAAAGAAGAGATTGAAAAGCTGGGGCTGAAGGTTTTCGTCACCAACACCGTGATGAGCGGAGCGCCTGAGAAATACGCGCTCGCGCTTTTCACGATGCAGTGCGTCAAAGAATTGCAAAGCGCCCGGCGCGCGTCGGCTTAATGGTCGTAACTGTAAACCATCAACGGCTCTTTGCCCGCCAACCGCGCGTAAGTGTAAAGCTGTCCGCGATGATGCCAGTGTTCGTCATACATAAACGCGAAGACTTGCCAGCGGGGAAAGACGCCGTAAGGCAGTTCGACTTGTTGTTGTAATTCTTCCTCGCTCAAGGCTGCCAATAGCTCATCCATGGCTTGATGCGAGGCGCGGGCAAAGGCTTGCAATTGCGCCACGGTTTTCATTTCTGCGACGAGCGCTTTGCCGGCGTCGGTTTCGGGGATGGCCGCGTTTTCGTCCTCTTGAGAAACCTTGCTGCCGCGCAAGTGTTCGGCGTTGACCTTTTCCATCGCGTAAATGTGCGCGAACAACTCGCGCGCCGAACGCATGTCCGGTTGCGGGCGAAAGTCCAAACCGTCGTCGCCGAAATTTTCCATCAGCTTCAGCGTGACGCCGTGTACCATCGCAAAATAACCGCGTTGTCCTAATAGTGCTTGTTTGTCCATTAAATCTTCTCCCTCCATTCAAGGTTGATGTTTAGGCAGCGAGCTTTTCTTTTTCCCGCTGCGTTTTGAGAAAGTCGGTGCCGAATGTGAGCTTCTTCGCCGTCGGCGATTGCAGATCAATTACGCGCCAAAACGGCGCGAGGTCTTTGAGCGGCGTACCCGCGAGATATTGTTCATAAGCCGCTTCGGCCACGATGCGCAGGAAGATGCCGGTCGTAAGCGGGCACGTTCCATCGGCTTTGTGTTCGGTTGCCAAATCTTTGCGCAGCGTTTGCGGCGTCACGCTGACTCCCTTGGGAATCTTGCGAACGTAAGCCTCGACCAGGCGCGGCGTAGGCACGAACAAACCGCCGCCTGCCGGAACACCTGCATACTCTCGGTCGAGTTCTACTATCTTCGCTGGGGTTTTTTGGTCGAGCTTTTGCGTCCAGGTTTTCTTTCCACGTTTCATAAGGCTTTCTCCGCAGGTCGTAGAACAAGATGACATCTTGTTCTACGACCTGCTGTGTTGAAGATAAAACAGGCAAGTGACAACCCTATGTCAGCAGCCTTTCAATAAAGCGAAAATATTTTGCGCGCTTCTTCGGCGAGTTCTTCACGCAAACTGGCCGGTTCGAGTACGCGCGCGTGGCTGCCCCACGAGAGCAACCACTGCAACAAATCGCGCGCCTCGTTGACGCGATAAGTCACGAGCAAGCCGTCAGCGTGTTCGGCAATTGCCTCAACGGCGTAAGCCCGCGCCTCGCGCACCCACGGCGCAGCTTCTTCGTCAAACAGCACGCGGACGATGACGCGGCGTCCGTCGTCTTCTTCCTGCTCCATCTTGAAATCGGCGGGCACCTCAAAGATTTGCTCGCGCAATTTCAACTGGCTCAGGCGGTCGAGGCGAAAGCTGCGCACGGCTTGGCGCAAGTGGCAATACGCGACCAGATACCAAGCGTCGCCGTGATGATACATGCCATAAGGGTCGGCTTCGCGCGTCTTTTTGGCCGGTTCGCCGTCCTGCGCGTAACGCGTGTGATAGTGAAAGCGAATGGTGCGGCGTTCGAGCAAGGCACGGCGTAAGGTGGGCAACAAGGCCGCAACCGACTCGCTGGCGAGTGTTTCAGGCACAATGAACACAATGCTTTTGCGCAGGTATTCGACTTGCGCGCGTTGTTGGGCGGGCAGCACGGTTTCGAGTTTGGCGGCGGCAGATTCAGCCGCCGCGCGATATTGCGCGTCGAAATGTTGCGCCATCAAATCACTGCCCAGCGCCAGCATCGTGGCTTCTTCACTCGTGAACGTGAGCGGCGGCAGAAAGTAGCCCGCGACCAGCGAATAGCCTTTGCCCGCTTCGGCAATGATCGGTACGCCGGTTTCGCCCAGCGCCTGCATATCGCGGTAAATCGTGCGCTTGCTGGTTTCGTATTTCGCCGCCAGATCTTCGGCGCGCACGTGCTTGCGCCGCTGCAATTCCAGCACGATGCCGAGCAATCTATCCATTCGATTCATAAGTTAAAGGGAGTCAGGAGACAGAATACAGAAGTCAGAATGCATGCGTCAGGAGCCCTGAATTCTGTCTCCTGAATTCTGTCTCCTGTATTCTGATTTATTATGTGATAAAACTTTGCACGGAGGTTATGAACTATGGCTTTTGAGAAAACAAAATGGGTTTGGTTGAACGGCAAATTGATTCCGTTTGCCGAAGCGAAGATTGACGCGACCGCGTTCGGCTTGCATTACGGCGTAGGCGTCTTTGAAGGCCAGCGCGCTTATGACACCGCACACGGCCCCGCGCTTTTCCGCAACCGCGAACATCTCGAACGGCTCGCGGCTTCGGCGAAAACCTATCAACTCGATTTCCCTTATTCGCTCGACGAACTCACCGCCGCGATTTGCGAAACTGTGACGGCGAACGGATTCAAAAATTGTTACGTGCGGCCTACGGCATATTTCGACGGCGGCAGTCTGGGCATTCGCGCGGTCAATCCGGTAAGCCTTTCGATTCTCACGTGGGAATGGAACAGCGACTTTGCCGCGCAACAAGAAAAAGGCATGCGCCTGACCGTTTCGCCGTGGCGCAAATTTCATCAAAGCATGCTGCCGACGACGGCGAAGGCGACGGGCAATTATCTGAATTCGATTCTTGCCGTCCGCGAAGCCGCCGCGCGCGGTTTTGATGAAGCCCTCTTGCTCAACGCCGAAGGCAACGTCGCCGAAGGCGCAGTCGAAAACGTATTCATCATCAAAGACGGCAAGCTCAAAACCAATGACGAACGCGCTTCGATCTTGTTGGGCATCACGCGGCGTTCGGCGATTGAGATCGCGCAACATTTCGGCTTCGAGGTCGAGATCGGTACGTTGACGCTCGACGAAGTGAAAGCTGCCGACGAAATGTTTTTGACAGGTACGGCAATTGAGATTACGCCCGTGCGCGAAATTGACGGACAGCCCATCGGCAACGGCAAACGCGGCGTGTTGACCGAAAAGATTCAGCAAGCTTATTTCGACATCGTACGCGGCAAGGTTCCGCAATTCATGCATTGGCTCACGCCTGTGCAACAGGCGCTTCCGGCTGCGGCATAAACGTGTAGCGCGGGTTAATAACCCGCGCTACCTTTCAAGTGATGACACCAGCAGTACAAGTTCACACGGGCGAGACCGGCAACTTATTGCCCGATTTGGCATATGCCGAAATCAGTACGTTGCCCTTAGATCATCCGGGCGCACACGATGTCGAATATCGCCGCCGCCGCGAAACCATCGCTGCGTTCGCGCGGCAATACCGTCAAGACCCGCAACACGAAATTCCCTACGTCGCTTACACCGCTGAAGAAACCGCTGTCTGGCAGCACGCCTCGCATCAACTCACCGCAGGCCATCAACGCCATGCCTGTTCGTTTTATCTCGAAGGCAAACAGCGCCTCGGCATTCGCGCGGACGAGATTCCCCAGCAGCGTGACGTCAGTGCGCGCTTGCAACAGTTGAATAACTTTCGGCTCGCGCCTATCGAAGGGTTGGTCGAGACGCGGGGATTCTTGAGTTGGCTGGCGCGGCGCACGATGCTTTCGACGCAATACGTGCGGCATCATTCGCGGCCTGATTACACGCCCGAGCCCGACGTAGTCCACGAACTCATCGGCCACGTACCCGCGTTCACCCATCCCGATTTCGCAGACTTCTCGCAAGCCGTCGGCAAAGGCGCAATCCGCGCGACCAACGATCAACTCGAACAACTCGGACGCCTCTATTGGTTCACCGTAGAGTTCGGCTTGATCGAAGAAGGAAGCGAGACGAAAGCCTTCGGCGCAGGGCTGCTGTCGTCTTACGGCGAACTTGAACACGCCTTCTCGCCCGCCGTCGAACGCCGCCCCTTCAAGCTGGCCGAAGTGCTGGAAACCGATTACAGCTATTCCGACATGCAGCCGCTGCTGTTCGTGATTCCGTCGTATGCCTATCTGAAAGAAGCCACGCGCGAATTCATTCGTTCGTTCGGCCAGACGGGCGATCTGGCGGTGGCTCCGGCGAGCGTGCCGAGTGCGGTTTGGTAAAACTCGCAAATGTAGTAGCCAATCTAATTTATTGAGGAAAGCATGGAAGAAACAACTACACCGTATGAGTTCAAAGGAGAGTGGGATAGTTTTAACGCAAACCATCCTTTGTTTACGGAGAAACTCCCTACGCTAAAGCAAGTTTTGCGCAAAGTGTTTGTTAGAACTTTTGGCGAAGTAGATCCGACAAACGCTGTAATCTTCACCTTAGGAAGCCAATGTTTGGATGAGTTCATGGAAATCCTATTGCTTTGCGCAAGTGGTCTTGGTTTTGGGGGACTTAAACTTTTACGTGGTCTTTATGAACGTGCCGTAACAACTCAATACCTTGCAACATTCCCTCAAGATATAAATCGTTTCTTAGACTATAACGACATACATTTAGGCAAGTTCTTTAATCATGCGGATCGAGAGTATGATGTTTCCACGATCTTGTCTGAGGAAAACGTAGAAGCGATTAAAGCTGCGTATACGGAAGCAAAGAAACGATTTCAAATCACTGATTGTCGAAAGTGTGGAACGACACGTCTAGCAAGTTCTTGGTCTGAACTTGACGTCTTATCAATGGCAAAAAAAGCACAAGGCAGTGGGAATTTGGGCTTTTACGATTTATACGGAAGTTGCTACATCTTGCCAACAATGCAACTTCATACGACAGCTTTTAGTTTCTCAGGGCTAGTTGAAGAGAACGATTTAGATTTTAGCTTCAAATCCGACGCTTATAGGGATGCAGCGCAACGAGCGTTAATTGGCGCACATAACATCATCATACTTGTCTTAAAAATACAGAGTAACTTTTTCAAGTTGGACCTCGACAGTGAAATTGATGCTTTAGGTAAAGATTTCTTAGAAATCTGGCAAGGTAGGCAAGCATAAGATCAATAAATAAATGATTGCTATAAATATTATGAGCAACAACCCACTCAAAATTCCCCAAGTCCACCACATCGAACTTTACGACGGCAACACTGAATGGTGCGCAACTCAACTGGAGAAAACGCAATGACTGCAATCACGATTGAGGTAACAGATGAGTTATCTGAACGATTAAGTTATGAAAAGGCACGCTTACCGGAATTGCTTTCGCAAAGCCTGCGCCAGCCACCGCTGTCTGCCCAAACGTACCGTTACGTGCTGCGCTTTTTGGCGAGCGAGCCTACGCCGGAACAAATTGCGACTTTTGGGCCTACACCAGAAATGGCGGAGCGTGTCAGAACGCTGCTGGCAAAAGAACGAACCAATCAACTCACACCAACAGAGCAAGCTGAACTTGATGATTACGAAGACATCGAGCATTTGGTTGTGATGGCCAAGGCGGGGGCGTTGCCTTACTTGAACGGAGCGCAGTGAGCAGCACGTATATTCCAACCGAACTTCGCCGACTGGCTATCGAACGCGCGGCTGAACGTTGCGAGTATTGCTTGCAACCCGCGCGCTTGAGCTTTCTGTTGCCACACGAGCTTGACCACGTAGTCGCCGAAAAGCACGGCGGGCTGACGAAAGCGGAAAATCTGGCTTTCACCTGCTGGCGCTGCAACCGTCACAAAGGCACTGACCTCGGTTCGTTCGATCCGCTCACCCGACAGTTCAGTTTCTTGTTCAATCCTCGAACGCAAAGTTGGAGCGAACATTTCGCTTTCGAAAATAACTTACTCGTCGGTCTGACAGCAGAAGGTCGTACGACCATCAAGCTATTGCAGTTGAATGATAGCCGACGAATCGCGGAGCGACGGCGCTGGCAAAGAAATAGTTGAAGGAGAAGTTTCAATGAGCAACAACAACCCACTCAAAATTCGCCAAGTCCACCACGTCGAGCTTTACGTCGGCAACGCCAAGCAGGCTGATTATTTTTATCGGAATGCGTTCGGCTTTGAGCGTGTCGCTTACACCGGACTCGAGACCGGCAACCGCGAGCAGTGTTCGTATGGGTTGCAGCAAGGTACGTTCAAGCTGTTGCTGACGACGCCGTATACGTCACTCGACAAAGCGAGTGCGCACATCTTTCAGCACGGCGACGGAGTGCGCGATGTGGCGCTGGAAGTTGACGACGCCGATTTCGCGTTTGAGGAAAGTCTGCGGCGCGGAGCTACGGCGGCGGTTGCGCCTTATTCGATCAAAACCGAACGCGGCGAAGCGCGGCGCGCAGCGGTGAAGGTTTATGGCGATACGATTCATTCGTTTTTTTCCAAACCGAATTATGACGGGCCGTTTTTTCCTGAGTTCGTCGAGTCGCGTGCGCCGGGTCGCAACGCGGGCTTATTGCGCCTCGATCATTTCGTCGCCAACGTAGAGTTCGGCAAGATGCAACATTGGGAAGACTGGTATCGGCGCGTATTCGGCTTTGACCGATTTATGACGTTTGACGACAAGGATATTTCGACCGATTTCACCGCGCTCAACAGCGTCGTGATGGCGAATCATTCGCGCAGCATCAAGTTCCCGATCAACGAACCCGCGCCGGGCAAGCGCAAGAGCCAGATCGAGGAATACACTGAGTTTTATCAAAGCCCCGGCGTGCAGCACATCGCACTGCTCACGACCGACATCATCGCCACCATCCGCCAACTGCGCGCCAATGGCGTAGACTTCCTCGACGTGCCGGACACTTATTACGAAGCGCTCAACGCCCGCGTCGGCCTGATTGACGAAGACCTCGAAACGCTGCGCGGCTTGCGCATTCTGGTTGACCGCGACGACGAAGGTTATCTGCTGCAACTATTCACCAAACCGGTGGAAGACCGGCCTACGTTGTTTTATGAAATCATTCAGCGCAAAGGCTGTCAGGGATTCGGAAAAGGAAATTTCAAAGCCTTATTCGAAGCCATCGAGCGCGAGCAGGCAGGACGCGGCAATTTAGTGTAAGCTGCGCGTCATCTTTTTTTATCGCGCAGCGTTCCAGCGGGCAGGCTTGGCGTGGGAGGTACTTAACCGGAAGTGGGTCTTCCTTCACCGCGCCTACCCGCTGGAATGCTGCGCGTTTCATTTGTTCATGGGTATTCGTGGGAGAAACAAATCATGATTCGCATCTTGTTAGGATTGGTCTTGCTGGTGTTAGTCGTCGTCGGAGGCTTCGGGCTTTATGTCTGGGGCGCGTTGAAGGTGAGTTATTCCAGCGGCGAACGGTCGGGTTACGTGCAAAAGCTGTCGAAAAAAGGCTGGGTCTGCAAAACGTGGGAAGGCGAAATGGCGATGGTCACGATGCCCGGCGTAGCGCCTGAGATTTTTTATTTCAGCGTGCGCGACGATAACGTGGCGCAAAAGATCAACAACCTGATGGGCAAACGCGTCGCCATCAGTTACGGCCAGCACAAAGG
>JABFSD010000992.1 GCA_013140935.1 Acidobacteriota bacterium | reverse complement strand
GCTTTGATTTCAACCGAGACGCATCGGGATGAATTCTTCGTCGTCCTGATGTTTGCGCTCCCAAGTGAGGAAGTCGTAATAGCCGCAGCGGTTTTCTTCGGGATGTTTGCGGCATAGCGCGGGGCGAGCTTCATAAACCGTGCAGCGGCGCTTTTCAGTGTCGAGAAAGCGGCAACTGCTTTTGAAGATCGTGTCTTTTTTATGACGCAACACGTGATGGCCGTAATCTTTCTCGAAGCGCGTGAATTTCTTTTCGGCGGCTTCATAAGTCAGGCCATGATGTTTCGCCAATCGCTTGATGTCGGTCTTGGTGACTTTGATCCAGTCGTAGGTGCAGCAATAACCGGGACATTTCGCGCAATCGTATTTCAGGCGCGGCGATTTCAATACGGGTAATTCTTTTTTCGTCATAGTGGGTTTCGTTTGTTGGAATCAATAACGCGGCTCTTACTTACCATCGTCGGTAATGAACGGCAACCAATCGTAAGCACGCGCGTTCGTAGTTCCGCCTTTAGGCGGGTGTGTTCAATTGTGATGCGCCCGCCTAAAGGCGGAACTACGAACGCGCATCTCGAGGAGTATGAATTTATGAAACGTATCAGCTTATTCACGGCGCTTGCTTTGTGCAGCGCGCTCATCTTTTCTCTCAGCCTCGCGCAAGCGCAACGCGCCCCGCGCATAACGCGACCTGTCGCATCACCGGCGACCCCGACTCCGCCATCGAATAATCTTCCGCTCAAGCGCGTCATCCTTTACAGCAACGGCGTAGCCTATTTCGAGCGGCGCGGACAAGTGTCAGGCAAGGCCGAAATCAATCTGGCTTTCAAACAATCACAGGTAGACGACGTGCTGAAATCGCTCGTCGTACTCGATCTCGGCAAAGGCCGCGTAGGCGCTGTGAGTTACAACTCGTCGGCTCCGCCCGATGCGCGCTTGAAAGAGATTCCGTTTTCGATTGGCGCGGCGAGCGACCCTACGACGGGCGGATTGGCCGCTGTGTTGCGCCAGTTTCAAGGAGCGCGTGTCAGCCTCACGACGGCGAATCAAACTGTGAGCGGCTCGATTCTCACGTTAAGCGAACGGCAAACGCCCGCGCAGGGCAATACGCTGACGCTGGTCAAGACGAGTACGTTGGTGTTGGCGCTCGAAGGCGGCGAGTTGCGCAGCTTCGATCTCAATGATGTGCGTTCGGTCAAGCTGCTCGACGACGGAGCTAAAACCGAAATCGCCGGATTCGCCGAAGCCACTGCCGCCGCGCGTCGCCGCGATGCCAAGACGATCAGCATCACGTCTGACGGTGAAGGCGCGCGCGAGATGGTGGTGAGTTATACGATTGCCGCGCCGATCTGGAAGACGACTTATCGCGTCGTACTCGATGCCGCCGGTACGCCTTTCTTTCAAGGCTGGGCTATCGTTGACAACGTCAGCGAAGAAGACTGGCAGGACGTTTCGCTTTCGTTCGTGTCAGGCACGCCGGTGTCGTTCATTCAGCCGATTCAACAGCCGCTTTATCGCTATCGTCCGGTTGTGCCGATTCCGCAGGACTTGCAATTGACGCCGCAAACTTACGAATCGGGCTTACCCATGGTTGGCGTTGTTTCCGAGACAGGGATACGACTTGATGAGGCGAGGAATAATGCGGCGGAGCGCAGCCGTCTTCAGAACTTAGGCGGAGTAGCGCGACAACAGGTTCAAATCAACCAGAACCTGCAAATGAACAATCGAAATTTCAACTCAATGAGTGCTTTGTCTCCCGGCGCTGTGGCACCACCTGCTGCGCCCAGCATCACGAGCGCGATGACCAGCGGAGATTCCGGCGTCGAAGCTGCCGCACAAGGCGAAGAGGTCGGCGAGCTATTCGAATATCGCGTCGAGCAACCGGTCACGGTGCGCAAAGATCGTTCGGCGCTGATTCCGATTTTGCAGACCAAGATGGATGGTGAGCGCGTGTCGGTCTATAACGAAACGACGCGGCGTGATCGTCCGATGAATGGCATTCGGTTGAAAAACACTTCGGCGCTCACGCTCGAAGGCGGTTCGATCACCGTGCTGGACGGCGATGCTTACGCGGGCGAAGCCTTGATGGATCGGCTCAAGGCCGGTGAGCAACGCTTCATCTCGTTCGGCCTCGATCTGGGTACGCTGGTGACGACGAAGTTCAAAAGCGAGAGCCGTCCGGTTTATCTCGTGCGCGCGCGCAACGGCGTATTCGAGACGCATTACTATCAATCCGACGTGCGCACTTACACGATCATCAATCAGACCGACAAAAAACGCATCGTCTATATCGAACATCCGCTGCGCGTGGGTTGGAAGCTGTCTGACGATACGCAAAAGCCTGCGTCGCAAACGCTGAACTTCTATCGCTTTCGCGTCGAACTCGAACCGCGCAAAACCGTCGAATTGCCGGTGATCGAAACACAACCGCTCAACTCGACCTATATGTTGAGCGACATAACGCCCCGCGAGATCGAGTTCTTTTTTACGAGCCGATACATAGACGCGACGACCCGCGCCGAACTTGAAAAGCTGGTCGAAATCAAAGGCCGTATCGCCCAAGCCCAGGCGCGCATCTCCACGCTCGATCAGGAAGTTGCAGCCATCGGCGAAGACCAGAAACGGCTGCGCGAAAATATCGAGGCGCTCAAGAATACGGCGGATGCCAAGGCGTTGGTGGCGCGTTACATCGCCAAAGCCGACCAGCAGGAAACCCGCCTCGAACAGATCGTGAGAGAGAAAAAGATTGCGCAGGATGAATTGAATCGTTGGCAGGCTGAGTTGAGTGCAGCGATCAAGAATCTTTCGCTTGAACGCAAGCTGCCGAATTAAAGCGCTTCAAGCATGTTTTCGGCGTATCGCACGATGTAGCGCGGATTACTAATCCGCGCTACATCGTGCGATACGCTAGTCCAGTTTTTTCGCTGCAAGCCTTTACTTCTCACGCCGTTCGTTCATCCGCCGGCCCAAAGCATTGCAATCGTTATTTCCGTGAGCGGCACATCGCTCTCTTTGCCGCTCCCACCAAACCCCTTGCGATTTCTTTTCCACGCGGTACGCGCCGTCAGTGAAGGCTCACTGTCTGTGTCGCAGTGTGTCTGATGGTGCGCCCGCTTTACCCATGCTTTACCCATTCAAAGGAGTCACGTTATGAAACGAACACTGTTCTTGTCAGGTTTATGTGCGGCGTTGTGCCTCGCGCTTTTCAGCTTTGCTTCTGCACAACGCAGACCCGCCGCCAAACCGACCGCGACGCCATCGGCGCATAAAGTTTCCGGCCCTTACGCGCACAAAAATCTCAGCGTCTTTCTGATTCACGGCTCGGACCAAACCGGCGGCAAAACCTATCTCACTTTGCAGGAAGCGATGCGGCAAAAGAAAGTCGTCGTACACGAAACGAAGAACGTCAATCAACTCGCTATCGAAAACGTATCGAACGAAGAGATTTATGTGCAATCGGGCGACATCGTGAAAGGCGGGCAGCAAGATCGCGTACTCTCGATGGACATCATCGTGCCGCCGCGTTCAGGCCGCATGCCCATCGCCGCCTTTTGCGTAGAGCAAGGCCGTTGGAGCAAGCGCGCGAACGAAGGCGTGATGGCGTTCAGCGCTTCAGAAAAATCACTGAATTCAAAAGACCTCAAGCTCGCCGCCAAACGCAGCCAGTCGCAACAGGAAGTCTGGCGCAACGTCGCCGTAGCGCAGGGCAAACTCGCTAAGAGCGTCAATGCGCCCGTAGCGGCAGCGGATTCGGCTACGAGTTTGCAACTCACGCTCGAAAACAAAACGGTGACGGCGACGGCGCAGGAATACATGAAAACGCTGACGCCGATCATTGCCGATAAGCCGGACGTGATTGGCTATGCCTTTGCGATTAACGGCGAATTCAACAGCGCCGACGTTTACGCTTCGCCTGCGCTATTTCGCAAGCTCTGGAACAAACTGCTCGAAGCCAGTGCCATCGAGGCCATCGGCGAACTCGATCAGCACAAGCCAGACCCCAAGTTAGACAAAGTCGTCACAGTGAAAGCGGTCGAGGCTACGCTGGCTGATGCTGAACGAGGCACGGTTTCTGACAAAGACGTGACGCCGCGGGTGAAATTGCGCACGCGCGAGAACAAAGAACACATCCTCTTTGAGACGCGCGACCAACAGCGCAAAGAGGCGTGGGTGCATCGCAACTACGTGAAGAAATAAGTAGGCGGCCTTAGCCCCAGCCTGTTCGAGAATGAAAAGGAGTATGGTAATTTTGCTCGTCGCCAGAAACTGATTCATTGCTGTGGCTGCGAATGAGGCGGAACGGGAAGTGTCAGCTCCCGTTCCGCCATAGTTGCCTTATGAAAAATACGCTCGAACTCGACGGCCAATCTCTAACACTCGCCGACACTGCCGCCGTAGCCGCTGGCGCGTCGGCCGTGCTTGCCGCCAGCGCCTGGCCGCGCATTTATCAAGCCCGCCAATTCGTCGAACGACTGCTCGCGCGCGGCGACATCGCTTATGGCATCAATACCGGTTTCGGCAAGTTGTCTGAAGTCGTGATTCCGCACGATGAGTTGCGTACCTTGCAGCGCAACCTCGTGCGTTCGCATGCGTGTGGCGTAGGTGAGCCGCTGCCCGAACCCGTCGTGCGCGCGATGATGCTGCATCGCGCCAACGTACTCGCCAAAGGCTATTCCGGCTGCCGTCCCGTTATCATCGAAACCTTGCTGGCGATGTTGAACGCGGGCTTACACCCCGTGATTCCTTCGCGCGGTTCGGTCGGAGCTTCGGGCGATCTCGCACCGCTCGCGCATCTGGCGCTCGTCACCATCGGCGAAGGCGAAGCCATTTATCAAAGCGAACGAATGGCAGGTGGCGCGGCGTTGCAACGCGTTGGCATTGCGCCATTACAGCTTGAAGCCAAAGAGGGATTGGCGTTGTTGAACGGTACGCAAGCGATGACCGCTGTCGGCGGATTGGCCGTGTGGCAAGCCTTGCAACTCGCGCAAGCGGCGGATGTGATCGGCGCGCTTACGCTCGAAGCCTTGCGCGGTACGCCCACGGCGTTTGACGAAAAGATTCATGCGGTGCGTCCGCACGCGGGACAGCAAGCCAGCGCGGCGCGGTTGCGCGCATTGATCGCGGGCAGCGAAATCCGCGAGTCGCATCGTGACAAGGCCGCCGACCCGCGCGTGCAGGACGCTTACGCCTTGCGCTGCATGCCGCAAGTGCACGGCGCGGTAAGCGATGCGCTGACACACGTGCGTGGCATTCTCGAAATCGAAATCAACAGCGCGACTGACAACCCGCTGATTTTTGCCGACGCGCAGGAAGTTTTATCCGGCGGCAACTTTCACGGCGAACCCGTCGCGCTGGGGTTGGATTACGCGGCGATTGCGATTGCTGATTTGGCTACGATCTCTGAGCGCCGCGTCGAACGATTGGTCAATCCCGATCTGTCAGGCTTGCCTGCGTTCCTCTCGCCGCAACCGGGTACGAACTCAGGCTTGATGATGGCGCAGGTCACTGCCGCCGCGTTGATTGCCGAGAACAACGTGCTGGCGCATCCGGCGTCGGTGTTCACGCTGCCTACGTCGGGAAATAAAGAAGATCACGTTTCGATGGGGATGACCGCTGCGTTGAAGCTCGCGCAAATTACGCAACACGTCGAAATCGTGCTGGCAATCGAATTGCTTTGCGCCGCGCAGGGGCTTGAATTCTTGAAGCCGCTCAAACCCAGCCCGGCGTTGCAAGCGGTGTATGAGCGCGTACGTGCGGTCGTGCCTGCGTTGGGGCAGGACGTGCCACTCTCTCCTTACATCGCGGCGTTGCAACCATTGGTGCGCGAGTTGAGTTAGCCGTAGAACAAGATGGCATCTTGTTCTACATTACGGTCAGGCTTGTTATGTCACTAAACAATACGAACGATTACCGCATGGTCGTGAGCGCGGACGCCAAAGCGCGCAGCCTTTTCGCCGCGCGGCCTTATCTAGCGGGCGAAGCTATCTATCCAATGGATTACTGGTCGGAAGAAACCATGCCGATGCATGTGACCAATCATTCGTGCGATGCCAATGCGAGTTTTAACGAAGTAGGCATACTCACGGCTTTGCGCGACATCGCGGCGGGCGAAGAGATTACGTTTAACTATTTGCAAAACGCTACGCCTGCGTCGCCGTGGAATTTTGAATGCTTGTGCGGCGCGGCGAATTGTGTGATCTGGGTTGATGCGGCTGCCAATGAAAAATCATCTGCTTGACGCTCGTTCTCAAATCCGAGAGCATAGGTCGGCAGGAAACAAACCGTGCATATCATCACAAAGAAACGCTTGAGAGAATTCTGGCAAACCCATCCCGACGCGGAATCGGCGATGCGCGCGTGGGCCAAGATTGTGCAACAAGCAGCCTGGAAAAACCTGGCCGAAACGCGGAGCGATTGTCCGAGCGCCGACCCCGTCTGTGATTGCACGGTCTTCAACATAGGCGGTAATAAGTATCGCCTGATCGCCTGGCTGAATTATCGTGCCCAACGGCTTTACGTGCTGCACGTGCTGACGCACCGCGAATATGACAAGGAGAAGTGGAAAGATGATTGCAACTGCGACTAAGCGTCGCCCCACCCAAGTGAAAATCAACGCCGAACACTACGCTCAATTGCTGGCCGCCGTGCGGCCTTCGGTGATTGGGTCTGAGGCGGAATACGAACGAGTGAACACTGAGATCAACCAGTTGCTGAAAAAAGGCGCGCGGCTTTCGCCTGAAGAAAACCGCTTGCTCGAATTGCTGACCTGGCTGGTCGCCAAATATGACGACGAGCATTACCAAATCCCGGACGCCGCCGCGCACGAGGTCATTCAATTTCTGATGGAAGAACGCGGCTTGCGCAATAAAGACCTCGAACCGTTACTTGGTTCGCGCGGCGTTACGTCAGAAGTCATCAACGGCAAACGCAAACCGAGCAAACCGCAGATCAAGGCACTGGCCGAGTTCTTTCAGGTCAAGCCTACGCTGTTTCTTTCATTGGATTAAACCTGCTCAAGGAGCATCCCCATGCACAAACCCATTCTGCAAATGTTGACTTTCTGTTGAGCGTGAGTTTGGTTGGGTTGATGCGACAAGACAGGCAGAACGTCAGGTATGAACAACCACGACGGCAATTTCTTCCAATAGCAAGCCGTGGATAATGCCGCAGCAGTAACAAACCGAATTCCAAAAGCTACCTCAAAGCCGCCACGTATCGGTAAATGATGAAGAACAGTTTGTCCGCTGACACAACGCTTTCGCACTATCGCATCTTGGCTCCGCTCGGCGCGGGCGGGATGGGCGAAGTCTGGGTGGCCGAAGACACACGCCTCAAACGTAAGGTCGCACTCAAATTGTTGCCTGCTGAACTCACCTCAGACGCCGAGCGCGTGCGCCGCTTCGAGCAAGAAGCGCAGGCTGCTTCGGCGCTCAATCATCCGAACATCATCACCGTTCACGATATTGGCGAGTGCGAAGCTGGGCGCTTCATCGTGATGGAGTTAGTGGCTGGACAAACATTGCGCACGATCATTGCGCAACACAGTCCAGTAGAAACCTTGCTGGCGCTTGGTCAGCAAATGGCAAAAGCCTTGAGTGCCGCACACGTCGCAGGCATCACGCACCGCGACATTAAGCCCGACAACATCATGGTGCGCGACGATGGTTACGTGAAGCTGCTGGATTTCGGCATCGCGCGGCTGCTGCCGGCCCACGTGGGGGATACCGCAGCCGACACCCTGACACCGCAGACGAAGCCGGGTACGTTGCTCGGCAC
>JABFSD010000010.1 GCA_013140935.1 Acidobacteriota bacterium | reverse complement strand
AGTTACAACCAAACGCTGACGCAATCGGGCGCGAGTGCGCCACTGACCTGGAATCTGGCAGCGGGCACACTGCCCAACGGCGTCAACCTTTCGGCAAGCGGTGGGTTGAGCGGTACGCCCACGACGGCGGGCACTTTCAATTTCACCGTGCAAGTCGTAGGAGCCAGTAATTGCAGCACCACCAAAGCCTATAGCGTCACCATTGCTTGCCCATCGGGCGGCTGCGGTGGCGGCACGACAGCGACAGGCACAATTTCGGCGAGTCCGAATCCGATTCAGGTTTGTGACGGCACGGGCTTAGGTGCGACGACGCTCACGTGGACGACGACGGGCGCGACGACCATTCAAATCCGGCTCGGTTCTGCGACGGGAGAAATTCTCTATCAGGGCACGTCGGTGAATGCTGCGGGTACGACCGACAAATGGGTCACGAACGGCATGGAGTTTTTCCTGCTCAATGCCGCGAACGGCGCGACGCTGGCGAGTACGACCGTTCTCGTTACCTCGGATGGTTGCGGCGGTGGAGGCACCGGCGCGTCATCGCTGACCATTGCACCGAATCCGTTGATCGTTTGTGACGGAACTGGCTTGGGCGTAGCTACGTTGTCGTGGTCAACCACGGTGACGAGTAGCGTGCAAATTCGGCGACTGTCTCCCACCGGGCCGCTGATGGCGTTGGGACGTTCGCGCGGCAGCGTGCGCACGGGCAAATACGTCGCCGACGGCATGCTGTTTTATTTGCTCACCTCGTCCGGCAACGTGCTGGCTTCGGTACGCGCCAGCGTCACCAGCAATGGATGTGCGCTCATCACGGACGAAGGCGAACATCCGTTCGCGTTGGATGAAGGCCGCTCAATTACGCCGCGCCGTGATCGGACTTCGGCGATTCCGAGCCGACGGTAAAATCACCCGACACTTACTCCCTCAACGGCAACGCCACGGGCAACGCATCAGCGTTGCCCGTGGCGTTAGTCTTTGCGCCCGCCGGTAATCAGCCGCGCGCCGCGTTGATAGGTGAAATACATCCACGACCAGTTGAACAGCGCCGACAGGCGATTGCGAAAGCCGATCAAAAAGAACAAATGCAATCCTAACCACGCGAGCCACGCAGGTAATCCGCTCAACTTAAGGCCCGCGACATCGGCAATCGCGGCGTGGCGACCAATCGTCGCCATGCTGCCTTTATCCACATAACGAAACTTTTCATAAAGCTTGCCCACCAGCGCGTTTTGAATATTGCGCGCGACGGCTTGCCCCATTTGCATGGCGACGGGACTGACGCCGGGCAGCGGCTGGCCGTCCTGTTCGAGATGCGTCATATCGCCGATGGCGAATACGTTGGCGCGCGCAGGCAAGGTCAAATCGGGCTGAATGTTTACGCGCCCGCCGCGATCGAGCGGCGCTTGCAATTGTTGGGTGAAGGCTGTCGCGCCTACGCCCGCCGCCCAGATCACGGTCGCCGCCGGAATCTTTACGTCGCCGAGATAAACGCCGGTCGCATCAATGTTCGTCACCTGAGCGTTCTTGCGCACTTGTACGCCGAGCCGTTCCAACTGACGTTCGGCGCTGGCCGAAAGGTCTTCGGTGAACGAAGGCAAGATGCGCGCGCCGCCTTCGAGCAAGAGGATGCGCGCAAATTCGGGATAGATGGTGCGGAAGTCGCGCGCCAGCACGCGCCGCGTGAGTTCGCCGATGGAACCGGCAAGCTCTACACCCGTAGGGCCGCCGCCTACGACGACGAAGGTCATCAGTTCGCGTGAACGGGCTTCGTCCTTTTCTTTTTCGGCGGCTTCAAAAGCGAGCAAGACGCGGCGGCGGATTTCAACGGCGTCGTCGAGGCTTTTCAGTCCGGGCGCGAAGGGTTCCCACTCGTCGTGGCCGAAATAACTGGTACGCCCGCCCGTCGCCAGCACTAAATAATCGTAAGGCAATTCGTCTTTCGTTAAATGCACGACCTGCCGTTCGTAATCAATGCCTTTTGCCTCATCAAGCAACACGGTTACGTTGCTCTGACGGCGCAAAATCGAACGAATTGGCGAAGCGATGTCGGCAGGCGAGAGTCCGGCCATTGCCACTTGATAAAGCAACGGTTGAAACAGGTGATGATTAGTGCGATCCAGGAGCGTGATGCGCACGGGCGCAGAGCGCAGAGCTTGCGCGCAAGTCAATCCGCCGAAGCCTGCGCCGATGATGACGACGTGGGGTTGTTGATTCGATTCCATGCAATTCCTCACTCACATTCACGTTTGAGCAAGGCGCAGCGTTACAGATAGGAGCGGTTTCAGGCAAACGCACTTTGCCGTCGCCGTTGAGATGGTTTTGTTTTAAGGAGTTGAAAAAAGGAAGGGAAGTGGAGCTAGTCGGGCTCGAACCGACGACCTCTGCAATGCCATTGCAGCGCTCTTCCAAGCTGAGCTATAGCCCCACATTTTCAAGATAAATCGCCTCGTGGCGAAGCGCGCGCATACTAGCCAATGGGTTATTTGCCGTCAAGCCGGAGCTTCCGCCATCATCAGCGCGTCAGCATTGGCTTGAAGACGGCTTCGAGTTGGCGCTCAACGCGATCAAGACGAGATTCAATAGCGGTAAAATGTTGTGCATTATTTTGCGCAAGCAGGTCAATGCGTTGATCAAGACGTTTGATCTCAGTCTTCAATTCAGTTTGCAACGCAGCAAAACGAGCGTCCATCTTTCCTTCAAACGCATCGAATCGCTTGTCTATTTGCTCAAGCAAACGTTCGGTGTTGCGCTGATTCAGCCAGGAAGCGGCAAAGATGGAAAACACCAACACCACCAGCGAAACAGCGGCTGTGAAAATGGCAATGGTGACAGGGTTATTCATAGCGGGCGCAGCATAGCACAAGGCTTATGAGCCACAAACAGTTTGGACACGAGTTATTTCATCTTATCTCATCGGGTTTTGCCTGGCTCGGACGCCATCACAGAAAACTTAAAAACGGTCGTCGAACGATAGGCCGCACCCTTGCGCAACACCGTCGTAGGGAAATTGGCATGATGCGGTGAGTCGGGATAGTGCTGCGTTTCCAGGCAAAAGCCTCCGCGTTTGACATAAGCCTGTCCGCTTTTGCCCTTGAGGCTGCCGTCAAAACCGTTGGCGGTGTAAAAGACTACGCCGGGTTCCGTGGTGAGAACTTCCATCACGCGGCCCGAAGTTGGCTCAGTTATTTTTGCCGCCAAACCCAACGTACCCGCCTTGTGATTTAGCACATAAAAATGGTCGTAACCGCGCCCCATCTTCAACTGCTCGTCTTGCTCGTCAATGCGTGCGCCGATGTCGCTGGCTTTGCGCAAATCAAGCGGCGTATTCGCCACCGAACGAATCTCGCCCGTCGGAATCAAGCCTTCGCCAAACACCGTGAAGCGGTCGGCGTTCAACGTGATCTGATGGCGCAACACATCGCCCGCACCGGCAAGATTGAAATAGGAATGATTGGTGAGATTGAGAATCGTGTCTTTGTCGGTCGTCGCCTGATAGTCGAGCCGCAATTCGTTTTTCTCAGTCAGCGTATAAGTCACCGTCACCGTCAGATTGCCGGGATAACCTTCTTCGCCGTCTTTGCTGAGGTAGCGCAATTCCAACGCGGCGTCGTTGCCGCGCGTAAACGTCCGTGCTTGCCAAACCTGTTTGTCGAACCCTTTCGCGCCGCCGTGAATGTGCGTCGTCCCGCGACCGGGGCGCGTGAGTTTGTATTCAACCCCGTTCATCGTGAACTGCGCGTTGGCGATGCGTCCGGCGTAACGTCCGACGAGCGCGCCGAACATCGGATTGCGTTTCACATATTCGGCCAGCGTGTCGTAACCCAACACGACATCGCCCTGCTTGCCGTAACGATCAGGCGCGGTGAGCGACACTACGATGCCGCCGTAATTGGTGATGAGCGCCTGCATCCCGAACTGATTGGTCAGCGTGAAAAGGTCTACGGCAGTGCCGTCGGGCAATTGGCCGAAAGGCTCTTTCGTGACGCTCGCTCGTTGTCTGGGTTGGGCGAGTGAATCATTGCAAAGCAGTGAGACGAGCAACGCTAACAGCAGAATGCGCAGTTGATGGGTCATAGTTTTTTCTCCGTGTTCGGCAGGATAAATTTTGCGCGCGCATCTTGCGCGAGACGGCGACGGGCTTCAAGCGCAACTTCAAGTGTAACGATGGAAATCCGTTTTGACACTGCTGAAATCTGCGTGCTACAACGCGGTGCGGTTGCATATAAGCGACGCCATTTTTAGGAGATACCAAACCCATGATTCGTTTTCGACAAACTCTTTTCGCGCTGACCTTTGCAGGCGCAACCCTTTGCGCCAGCGCCTGTCGTGAAGCTGCGCCCAGCAATTCAACGGCCAACGCTACGGCGAGTCCGGCAGCAGCAGCAGGCGATGCAGGTGCGGCGGCGGCGAGTTCGCCCGTCGTATTGGCTTCGCCGATTGATCCGACCAAACCGATTCCGATGCCTTCGGGCGCGGCGGGCGCGATGCCCAATTCGCTCAACGCGATTCCCGAACGTTTGCGCCGTCCGCTCACGCTCGAAGAAATCAACGCGCTGCCGCCTGAAACCCGCGACATGATTTTGAAAGCGCAAGGGCGTTTGCCAGCGAAGGGCGCGGCGACGCCGACAAAAAAATAATGAAACAACCTGATGACCAACCCAGTAAAGCGGCGCTCGCCATGTCGGTCGGCGCAGTGCTGACCGCCAACATTCTTGGCGGTCTGGGGCTGGGTTACGCGGCTGACCGCTGGGGCGGCACCGCGCCGTGGGGCATCATCGTAGGCATCATTCTCGGTACGACGAGCGCCTTCATCAGCCTCTATCGCATCATGCAAAAGCTGCAATAACCGCTATGAAAATCGGCATCATCGGCTCCACCGGTTTGGTCGGCAGCCATCTCAAACGATTGCTGGCCGCCGAACACGAACTCTATACGCCGCACCACGTCGCGTTGGACATCACCGACACGGCGGACGTGCGAGCGTGGTGTCGAAGTGTTCAACCCGACCTCGTCATCAACTGCTCCGCCATTGACGTAGACCGTTGCGAACGCGAGCCGCAGCTGGCCGAAGCCGTCAATGTCACCGGCCCGCAAGCCCTCGCGCACATCGCACGCGAACACGGTGCCAGCATTCTGCATTTCAGTACGAATTACGTTTTTGACGGCAAGCAGCACGGACACATTTACACGCAAGCTGACGCGACCGATGCCATCAACGTCTATGGCCGCACCAAACGCGTAGGCGAAGAAGCCTTGCTGACAGCCAATCCGCAAAGTTACGTTATTCGCACCTCGTGGGTATTCGGCACGGGCAAAGAGAATTTTTTAAGCACCGTGCATCGCAAGCTGCGCGCAGGCGAACGCATTCGCTCGATCAAGGACGTGTGGGCAAGTGCGACTTACGTGAATGATTTGGCCGCGCGCACGTTAGAGGTTTTGGCGCGGCGAAGTTACGGGCTTTATCACGTCGTCAATGCAGGTGTGTTGAATTATCTCGAATTTGCCGAAGAAGCCGCGCGACTCGCGCATGCCGACACCGCGCTCATCGAACAGGTGAGCGAAAGCGATGCGCAACGTTTGGCCGAACGTCCGCGCTTTACGCCGATGAGTTGCTCATTGTCTGCCGAATTGGGTTTGCCGCCCTTGCGTGATTGGCGCGCGGCGCTGACTGCATATATCGCCGAAGCCAACCCTCACTGAAACAATCCGCTTTGATCGCGTTCACCGCGCGGCTGCCAGCCGATGCCAAAGTGTTGATACGCCGCAGGCATCGCCATGCGTCCGCGCGGCGTACGATTGAGAAAACCGATTTGAATCAGATACGGCTCGTAAATTTCTTCGATGGCTTCTTTCTCTTCGTTGATCGAAGCCGACAGCGTACTCACGCCGACCGGGCCGCCGTTGAATTTCTCGATGATCGTCAGCATCAGCTTGCGATCTACTTCGTCCAAGCCATAACGATCCACTTCCATCCGGTTCATCGCATCCGTCGCCACCGCCGCCGTAATCCTTCCGTCGCCTTCGACTTCGGCAAAGTCGCGCACGCGCCGCAACAAACGATTGGCGATGCGCGGCGTACCGCGTGCGCGTTGCGCCAGTGCTTTGGCTCCGGCTTCTTCGATGGCTGCGCCGAGAATCGCGGCGGAACGCTCGATGATGACTTGCAAATCTTCGACGGGATAAAAGTCGAGATGGAAGTTGATGCCGAAACGTCCGCGCAACGGCGGCGTAATCATCCCCGGTCGTGTCGTAGCCCCTACTAACGTGAAGCGTGGCAAATCAAGCTTAACCGAACGCGCCGACGGCCCCTGCCCGATGATGATGTCCAACTCGAAATCTTCCATCGCGGGATAAAGGATTTCTTCGATAGCCGGATGCAGCCGATGAATCTCGTCAATAAACAGCACATCGCCTTCGCTCAAATTGGTCAGCAACGCTGCGAGATCGCCCGGCTTTTCGATCACCGGCCCGGCTGTGACTTTGAGTTGCGCTCCCATCTCGCGCGCACAAATCACAGCCAGCGTCGTCTTCCCCAAACCCGGCGGGCCATTGAGCAGCACGTGATCTAAGGCTTCGCCGCGCGCGCGAGCAGCTTTGATGAAGATGTCGAGATTCTCCTTCACCTTCCGCTGGCCGATGTATTCGCGCAACAGTTGCGGACGCAGCGAAAGTTCGATTTGCTGTTCGTCATTCATCGCATCGCCGCCGATGAGCCGCGTTGCGTCATCTTCTGTATTCTTGCTTGCCATAAAATTCGCTCACTGCTCGATACATCTCGAATGGTGGCGAATGTTTTAGCTCCGTAGGAGCGATATGTTTATAGCTACGGCACGCAGCAAATTCTCAAGCTCCGTAGGAGCGATATGTGACACATGCCGCTCCTACGGAGCTTGAGAAACTACTGTGATCTGATTCTATAAACATGCCGCTCCTACGGAGCTAAAACATACTTCAAATGATTCGTTATACCGCAAACACTTTCTCTTGCAGGCTCGGCCAGCCGTATTGCGCGCCACCGGTTTTCACCATCAGGTTGGGCAGCGGATTCGCTACGCCAGCGCCATGCGTATGCCCACACAAAACCTTCATCTGACGATCAGGCCGCTTGCGCATCGCATCGAACAAAACCTCGCCTACGGCTTGGCAGGTGAAATGCGGCAGCCATTCGTCATCGGAAATTCGCCCTTCGTGCCAACAGGCTTCTCTGAACGGAGGCACATGCAACAACACGATCACGTTAGAAAACCGCGCCAATGCTTCGGGCAAGATGCTATTCAAATAATCAGCCGCTTCGTCGCCCAGCGCGTTGAGATTGCGCAAGAGCATTTCACGATTCAGTGCCGTCAGTTCTTTGATGAGCCGGTAATCGTTGAGCATCACGCGCGAACCCGCATAATCACCGATGCGTCCATCACCCCAAGCGTCATGACCGATGAGGCAAGTGTCCTCCGTCAATTCAATCACACCGCTGTCAGGCAAATAACGCAGCCATTCAGACTGATGCGACAGCGCCACTGCTTCCCGGCGCACTTGAACAATCGAACCGTGATAAAAGTCGTGATTGCCCAACACGAAATAAATCGGAAGCGCCAATCGTTCAGCCAAAGTTTTCAAGTAACCAATGACATCCGGCGCTTCGCCAACGTCTCCGCCGATCAAAACGGCATCAGGATTTTCATCGGCAATGCGATGGCAAAACGTTTCGACGCCCGCCATCGAAATAAAATTCAGATGAATATCCGTAACCCACACCAACTGTTTCATTCAATGTCATCCCTATCG
>JABFSD010000347.1 GCA_013140935.1 Acidobacteriota bacterium | reverse complement strand
GTTGGGTACGGCGAAGAAGCCCGGCTCGTGGTGGTTGGATGTGATC
The DNA here is from genome assembly GCA_013140935.1 of Acidobacteriota bacterium. Lineage (GTDB taxonomy): Bacteria > Acidobacteriota > Blastocatellia > RBC074 > RBC074 > JACPYM01. Next base: position 7,768 of record JABFSD010000347.1, on the reverse strand, counting down.
GCGCGCCCCAGCACAGGTTGTACGCCCAACCCATGGTAATAACCGCCGGAGACAACCTGCCCATTGATAACCTCTGCCTGCTGGCCTATGACGGAGCTGATTTCACTGATCGGCGCGAAGGCAAACAGATCGCTGAGCGGACTTTCCTGCGCGGCTTGTGCCTGACGCATCTTGGTAAAGACTTCATAGCGAAACAGCGACATCGCTTGCGTGCCCGGCTCTTCAGGGCGATATGAAGTACCGCTCATGCCGCCATATCTGAAAGCGAGTCCGGCGCGCCATTCAAACAACACCAAGTCTTCCGGCGCTTTGACCGGCAAGGCCTTGAGCAGCACTGCATCCACGACGCTGAACAACGCTGTATTTGCGCCGATGCCGAGTGCCAGCGAAAGCACCGCAATCGCCGTCACGCCTTTTTGCTTCATCAACATTCGCGCGCCGTAGCGCAGGTCTTGCCAAAGTGTTTGCATACGCCCTCACAGAAATTTGATGAGTTGTTGGTTTGGCTGCGCTCAGTCACGCAGTGGAGATCAGACTGTTCTCTCAACTGTCGTGCCAACCGTGCGGCGTTGGAAACAAAGGGCATAGGCGGGAAGAAAGGTTCCCCTCAAACCACCGGATGTTCGATTGCGGAATGCTGAAATTTCGTTTTTGGGACGGTGCGTTACCGTAGCAGGAGTACCGTCAATCGCTTCGGTGTCGTCATGCTGATGCTCCTCTGTCAGGTGCTGAGTTGAAAGTGACGCGGTTTCAGGAGCGATAAGACTGAGTGTCAAGCCAAAGGGCGTGCGGCCTTGAGAAAAAGCTGCACGCCCTTTAATTGTTGCTCGCGACCGAAGCAAGTGTTTAGTCGCGGCCTCCGAAACCGCCGCCGCCCGCCAGCGAACGAACCATTTGCAGCACCCGTTCCGCCGTGAATTTGGTATTCAGCGCCGTGAGTTGTCCGCCCGTTTGAAGGTTCGCCAAAATGTCGAGCGTGAGTTTCGCCGAGGCTTTCAGACGCATCGCACTCAACACCGCCTGACGCGCCGCGATGGCATCCGCCGCCGTATTCGCCGCCGTTTGGTTGCCCGCGAGCAACGCTGCTTCATAAGCATCACGCGCGGTTTCCAAAGCGGTATCGGCTTCATCCGGGAGCGCGTCGCGATAAGCCGTAATCAACGCCGTGATCGCGGTTTCCTGTGTCGCCGTCAACACTGGCGCACTGGCTTGCGTGATGGCGCGTTTCAACCCCGCCAACGGATCGCGCGTGGCGTTGTTACCTTGTCCTTGCGCCAATCCCATCACCGCACTCATTGCCAGCAAACCCACCATCATTGCGAAAGTCTTCATTTGGTACTTCATTGTTATTCAAAGCTCCTTGTTAATGCTTGTATTGATTGAAAAGACGCGCGACACGAGTTGGTGCGAAACTTCCCCTTTTACCCATTCAGTTTCGCCACCAACAGGCAGTGTCGCGCGCTTTTTGATTTGCAGCGGCTTCTTCACTATCGAACGCCGCTTGCAAAAAGCCTTAGTGCAATGACCGTGCCGCGCTCGTGCCTTGCGTAAATCCTTTATGTTTATTGGTGGCGCGCGTGCTTGCGTTCAATCAGCCAACCGACGCTGTAGCAATTTTCGACAAAGCCGACAGAGTTTTTTTCTCCCTTGTGGCGAAGATGAACAAATCAGCCACGCCCACCAACACTACGTGATGCACTCAATTCGCTAACCATTAAACGGATTAAATATCTGGATGACATTTCCCCTTTATCTATTAGCCCGCCATCGGCTTCACGCTTTTTTTGCAGAAGTGACTTTCACGGTGGGCATAGAGATTGCACTGCCTCTGAATTGCATAAACTGACAGTGACAATCGGTAAGAAAAATTCATCCCAAAGGCATTGACCTTCCTTTCCTCCGTTTAGCTCACTCGCCACAAGCCCCGCATCTGCCCCCATCTGCCCCCATCTGAGTGCAGGCTACACACCGCAATTCGTCCCTAATAACAAATAGATAAGAGCTTCAATTGGTACAGGTGTGCCGATTGAGGCTCGTCACTCAAAAAGGAGCTATTCATGCGGTATCTGAAGCTTTCAGTGTTGCTGCTCTTGCTGGCAACGCTATGTCTTCCCTCACTGCTTACGCCGCGCGTCAGCAGTCAAACCAGCGAAGCCCTCACAGGTTTCGATAATCAAACCAACGGCTTCACCGATCAGGCGATGTTTGACGCAGACCTTGAAGGCTTCGCCGAACGCGAAGAAATCACTGACGGACTTGGCCCCACTTACAACGCGCAAGGTTGCGCCGAATGCCATCAAAGCCCCGTCGTAGGCGCGATCAGCCAAATCACCGAGTTGCGCGTAGGCGTGCGCGACCGGCAAGGCAATTTCATCAACCCGCCCGGCGGCTCACTTATCAATGACCGCGCGATTCATCCGTCGTTGCAGGAATACGTCACCGGCACCCGGCGCGACATGTTCGCGCGCAACGACACGGTGCGCACCTTGCGCACTTCGTTGAACACGCTCGGTGACGGTTATGTCGAAGCCCTCGACGACAACACGCTGATCGAACTCGCGCGAACTCAACCGCAACTTTCGGGCGGATTGATTAACGGACAAATCATTCGCGTCCCCGTGTTGGAAGCGCCCGGCGTCACGCGCGTAGGCCGTTTTGGCTGGAAGAATCAACACGCGAGCCTGCTGTCGTTTTCGGCTGACGCTTATCTTAACGAGATGGGCATCACCAGTCGTTTATTGCCGAACGAAAATACTTCATTGGGCAACTCAGTCGCGGCTTTCGACAAGGTCGCCGACCCTGAAGACACGATGAATGAATTTGAAGGCTTCGCACGTTTCATGCGCGCGACCAAAGCGCCGCCGCGTGATCTGACGATAGCCGCCACCGCCGATGCCGGCGCGGGCGCGCAGCTTTTCAATCAAATCGGTTGCGCTATTTGCCATACGTCGAGCCTCGTCACAGCACCTGCGGGTACGCCGGTCAACGGCGGCACCTTCACCATTCCCGCCGCGTTGGGCAGCAAAGTGATTCACCCTTACAGCGACTTCTTGTTGCACGACATCGGCACGGGCGATGGCATTGTGCAAAACGGCGATGCCGCCACCGCGAACAAGATGCGTACGCCACCGCTGTGGGGTGTTCGCACGCGCTCGCGGCTGATGCACGACGGCGTGGCGCTTACTTTTGAAGAAGCCATCGCCCGCCATCGCAATGAAGCGCGCGGCGTCACGGCTCGCTTCAACACACTGACCAACGCGCAGAAAGCACAGTTATTGCGCTTCCTGCGTTCGCTGTAAGGCGAATCAACGGCGCGCGATGCGGTGCGGGGAGCGGTAGTGACTGACGCACTTCCCCCACCAAGCTACGAGGTTGCTACCGCTCCTCGCACCGCATCGCGCGTTTTCCAATTCCCCCAGTCCAATCAAACCATTCTGAAAAAGGAGATTTTATGTTCAGAAACCTCAAGTTGATTTTAACGGCGCTGGCTTTATCCGCGCTGAGTCTAAGCGTTGTCGTATGGCCGCAAGGCGGCGGGCGGAATCAGGAACCAAACAGGCAGGAAAATGCTTTGGGGCCGCGCCTTAAACCGGCGCAGCAATTGCCGCCGCTTTTGCGCCGTCCGCCTGCGTTAGGCACTGACACACTGGCGCGACTCGAACATTGGAACGAACTCGCCATCAATGCCGCCGGGCTTGACCATACGCCCGTTGCCATCGGCGAACAGCACGTCTTTGGCGAACAGCTTGGCCCAGGGCGTTCAAGCCGCGCGATGGCAATAGTTCACATTGCGATTTTTGACGCGATGAATGCGGTCGCGGGCGGCTATCGCAGCTACACCGGCGTCATCGCGCCGCGCGGAGCAATCTCAATTGACGCAGCGATTGCGAAAGCAGCGTGCGAAACCTTGGCGGCGCTTTATCCATCACAGGCCGCGAGTTTCAATACGGCTTTGACAACCGACCTTGCGCAACTCGCCGACAGTCCCGCCAAAGCGAATGGCGTCGAGTTGGGACGCCGCGCCGCTGCCGCCATTCTCGCGTTGCGCGCCAATGACGGATCGCAATACACCGAGCAGCGCGTCGGCGTTGATTTCATCACGAGCAATGATCCGGGCAAATGGCGGCAAGACCCTATCAGTCAGATTCCGCTGGCGCTCGGCGCGAAATGGGGCGCGGTGAAACCTTTCGTCATGCGGTCGGGCGCGCAGTTTCGCATCGCGCCGCCGCCCGCGTTGAGCAGCGCCGAATACGCCGCCGCTTTTAACGAAGTGAAACGTTTGGGCGGCGACGGCATCACGACGCCCACCCAACGCACCGCCGATCAAACCGAAGCAGGCATCTATTGGGCTTATGACGGTACGCCGAGCTTGTGCGCGCCGCCGCGCCTTTACAACCAAATCGCCGTGCAGATCGCTGAACAGATGGGAGCCAACGCGATGGAGATGGCGCGCCTGCTGGCGCTGGTCAACGTAGCGATGGCTGACGCAGGCATCGCCGCGTGGGAGTCGAAATACTTCTATCAAATCTGGCGACCGATCACCGGCATTCGTGAAGCCGATGCGGGTACGGGGCCGACGGGCTTGGGCGACGGCAACGCCGCGACGCAAGGCGACGTAGCGTTTTCGCCACTCGGAGCACCCGCCAGCAATCTGACCGGCCCGAATTTCACGCCGCCGTTTCCGGCTTATCCTTCGGGACACGCCGTATTCGGAGCCGCGTTATTCGAGACGCTGCGCGATTTTTTTCGCACGGATAACATCGCGTTCACCTTTGTGTCGGACGAATACAACGGCGTGACGCGCGACAATCAAGGCGTCGTACGTCTGCTGAAGCCGCGCAGCTTCACTACGCTTTCGCAAGCGGAAGAAGAGAACGGTCAAAGCCGCGTTTATCTGGGCATTCACTGGTCGTTCGATAAGACGGCAGGCATTGCGCAAGGCAGGCGCGTAGCTGATTTCGTGCGCGAGAACGTCTTTGTGCCGCTGGGACAAAGGCGGTAAACAAAAAAACCGGACAGCGCATGGCGAGATGCGCTGTCCGGTTAAGCCAGTTCAGACTGATGTTACGCACGACTTGAATTATCAAGTCTCTTGACAGGTTCTTTGTGCCGGAGGCACAGCGGATATTAGCCGGTGGTGGAGCGCCGCGCGGAACCACCGGTAACGTAGGCCACAGCGCCCGCGTCCTGAAGGGACGCCAGACCAAATTTCACTTCAAGACCGAGTCTGGTCCGGCGCTCCTGCCGGAGCGCGAAAATGATTGCGCGACGGTTCCGGTGGTTCCGCGCAACGCTCCACCACCGGCTAATATCCCGCGCGCCTCCAGCGCAAAAAGACTGTCAAATGATTTCGTTTCACCTCGACCGCGTAACACCAGTTCAAACTTACTTGATGTTGATCGTCACCGAATTGGCGGCGCTGCCATCTACAGTCAGCACGACTGCCGCATCGCCGCGTCCGACCAATGAACGCGGAATCAATGCGTTGACTTGATCCAGTCCCACCAAACTGCCTTGTGCGCCTGCGTAAGCAACCGTAGCGTTAGTTCCGCCAATCGTGCAGGTGACAGCCGAAAGCGCGGTGCGATTGCGCAGTCCGGTGGCAAAAGCTACGAGGTAAACCTGATCGGTGGTCGCACCCAAATCAATCGGCGTCGTCACATAAGTCGAACCCGAAAGTTGCGCGAGCGATTCATAGGTTTGTGTGCCACTCGCAGTGACGCGCAAGAGCTGCGCGGCGGGTACGCCTTGTCCGTTGGCGTTATAGGTGAATACCCCTGGCGTTACGTTACTGATCGTGACCGTTCCAGTGCCTACGGTGGCACTGTTGAGAATCACATTGATCGTCGCGGTGCCTGCTACCGTACCTGCCGGAACCTGAAAGTTGATTTGCGTCGGCGAGGCATAAAACAGCGGCCCGTTGCGCGTCGTTCCAGCGGAATCTACGACTTGCACCGTCGCACCACCCAACGTAGTCGGCAAAGGTAAAGTCGAAGCTGCCGCCGTACTCGAAGACATGCCGGTGCCAAACAACGCGCCGATGGATTCAGGCGCGAGTTTTCCTGCTACGAAACTCGCCGCCGAAGTCGCCGCTACCGCCGCGACCGAAGCCGTATCGAGCGGCGTCGTCAAACTCAAATCTTTGCCGTAATCGCGATTCCGGTCACGCCAGACCGTGTGATAGTGAATCTGGTTGCGAAAGATCACGCCGGTCTGACAGGCAAACTCAATCCATACGCTCGGCCCGTCAATGCGCGCGTAATTCGTATTGGAAACCAGAAAGGTGCTGGCGTCGCCTGCGGTGCCGCTGCCCGTCCAGGCAATGAAAGTGCTGTCTAACTCGCTTTCATAAATTTTCAGAATATTCGCCGCAACGGTGTCGTCCATGTCTTGCACCCACGGTTTCATGGCTGCCAGCACGAGCAATTTTTGCGCAGCGGTCAACGTACTGACCGCGATGCCTACTTTCGTGGTCGGGAAGGTTCCGTTGCCGCCATTGCTTTCGCCCGGCGTCATCGTCGTATCGCTGAAAGTCGTAGTGAGTTTGGCGCTCGCCAGTTGCGTCGCAGTGAGTGAAGCCAGCATAGCGGCGACCGCGTCGCGTTCCTGTGTGAGCGGCGAGTAAGTCGTGCCGTCGGTAGTAAAGGTCAACGGCTCTAACGCTTCAAACATCGGCGTACCAGCGACGACGTGGCCCTGGTTATAGGCAATGTTCGCGCCGTAATGATGTCCGCCGAATTGCAGCATCCATCCGCCGGTCGCGCTGGGCGTATTGAGAAACGCCATGAAATAAATACCCGCGCTGTAATTGGTGCCGCCGCCATTCACGCCGAGATAGGCGTCAGCCAAGCGGGTTTGATCGAATTCCGCCGAGCCTTCGTTCGCCACCGTACCCATCGCAGCTTTGATGACTTCTACCGCTGCGGCCAATTGCGCCGTCGTCAACGTGCTGAACTGGATGCCGTTGCGACAAGTTGCTCCGCACGGCAGATTCGACCATTTGCGCGCCAGTGTCGTCGTATAGGTTTGTTCCAACGTCGCTTGTTGCGTCGTCGTCAACAACGCTTTGAAAGCCAGCGCCTTAGTCACAACCTCAGAGACCCCCGTCGCCGCATTGGCAGCTTGATCGTCTTTAGTTGAGGCAGCGTTTGAAACGGCAGCCGCTTTCGCCGTTGTCGAATAAGCCGGAGCTTCTGGCAATATAACTTTGTTTGACGAAGCGTGCGTCGCAGGCAACGTGACCAGAAAATAAACCATGAATCCCAACGACAGCAGTGCTGAAGTTATGAGCAAAAGTTTTTCTCCGGTCAGGCTCTGCCCGCGTACCCAATCAATTAAACGGGTCTTTTTCATAAATAAGTTTCCTCTCTGATGGTTGCCAATCTCAAAGGAACAGCATGCCGTCGTTGATGCAATTCTCTACAGTCAGTTCACAGGCATAGCCCGACACCGTAGAAAATTGCCGCACAAAAGCGTCTATCCCTTGTTTATTTGCTGATGCAGTTAGTGAATTCAATCCGTATGCCGAAGCGTTCAGCTAACTGTCTGTCGGTCGTTTGAAGGAGTGGTAAAAGTATAAAGGCACTGCCAGCAGCGCCAATATCAAAACACCCAGCGGTGCAAAATTTGTCGCCGCTTGCATGGCACGATCAATGAAATTTGTTTGCCCGCTAATCCGGCTTGCCATCCAGCCCAGCGCAGCCAGCGCGGCCAGCGCAGCGCACAACATTCTGACGCGCGCATAAACCGGCGTGAGGCTCAACAACAC
>JABFSD010000681.1 GCA_013140935.1 Acidobacteriota bacterium | reverse complement strand
TGTCGGGACCGTCAATGCGCGAAATGCGTTTGCCGATGTGTTGGCGTTTTTCCGCTTCGGGCCATTTATAGTCAGCCATTACGCGCGCCCTCCTTTCTTCATCGCCGCAGACGCTTGTGCAATCGCAGCCTTGATGCCGACGTAGGTTCCGCAACGGCAAAGGTTGCCGCCTACGCCGAGTTTGATTTGTTCGTCTGTCGGAGTCGGATGTTTGTCGAGCAGCGACTTGCACGCCATCACGAAGCCCGGCGTACAGAATCCGCACTGTTGTGCGTCGTTATCCCAAAACGCTTTTTGCACCGGATGCAGCGTGTCGCCGTTCGCCAGACTCTCGACCGTAGTGATCTTGTGGCCTTGTGCTTCGATAGCCAGCACGGAGCAGGCATAAACCGCCTTGCCATCCATTTGCACCGTACACGCGCCGCACGTGCCACGATCACACACGCGCTTCGCGCCCGTGGTGTCTAGATCGTTGCGCAAGCAATCAAGCAGCGTCACACGCGGCTCAACCGTAGCCGCCCTCGGCTTGCCGTTGATCGTTAGTGTGATTGCGGTTTTCTCCGGTCCAAAGATTGGGACAGCAGGTTCGGCACTTTCAGCCTCGGCAGTGTCAGCCGCGATTAGCGGCAACGAAAGCGCGAGGCCGGAGCCTTTCAAAAAGTTACGGCGCGAAACGGCTGGGTCAATTTTGACCTCCGGCGTTTCGGGAAGCCGTTCATCGGATTTGCTCATCAGCTACCTCCGTTAAAAAAGGGTTGGGTCGTTGTCCGCATACGGAGCGGACGAAGGTGATTGCGTCTGGGAAGAAAGCCTTGACGCAAGTGAATGTCAGGTCGTTACAAATGATTTAATTGCTTGATGGTGCGGGTTCCCGCAAATGCGGGCGCAGTATAAAACCGGCTTTGTCCCGGAGCAACAGGGCTTCTTTGCTCGTTGATTAAATTTGAAATTGCCTCTTGTCCAATGCGGCGGTGCGTGCTAAAAACCCTTCGTCATCTCCCAACAAAAACCGTTCGCGCTCACGCGCAACAACCCCTAATCAGAATCTAAAAGATCGTAAGAATCTTTCGTTGCCTTGCTCACACAAGCCTTATGCTTGTGCTTTGGAGTTGGTGCATCTCACCTGCCCGCATCATCCCCTTTCGTTTCAATAAACCATCTGAAGGAGTAAGACTCGTGACCCCACGAATCACGTTATTGTTGTGCCTGTGTCTATTGGTGTGTGCATTGGTGCGTGCCGAAGAATCTTTGGCGTTGGATATTGAAGAACGCGCCCTCGTTTCGCTCATCAACGAATATCGCGCCGCGCGTGGCTTATCGCCCTTCCGCGTATCGCAATCCCTCACGCGCTGCGCCGAATGGATGACCGGCGATATGGCGACGAAGTTTTATTTCGATCACACCGACAGCGCGCGGCGCAATCCCTTCAAGCGGATGGCGGCGTTCGGCTATTCATACAAAGGCTATCGCGGCGAGAATGTCGCCGCCGGTTACGCCGACGCCGCGCGCATCTTCGCGCTGTGGCAGAGTTCGCCCGCTCACAACAAAGCCATGCTCGATCGCGATTATCGCGTCATCGGACTCGCGCGCGCTCAATCTACCCACACCGGCTTGCGTTGGATTTGGGTTGCCGATTTCGGCAGCTACGTTGACGAGACGCTTGAGGTCAACACCGCGCAACTCGCCAGCGTCAGCGCGGTCAATGCCGCGCAAACGCGCAACGCCGTCGCTCCATCCACCGTAGCGATCATCTCCGGCGAAAACCTGAGCCGCTGTTCCGCCGTCGCCAATTACGCCAACGGCCAACCGCTGCCAACGGCGTTGTGCGATACGACGCTCACGGTGAACGGCAAGCCCGCGTCGCTGCATTCGGTCTCGCCCACGCAAATCCATTACGTCGTACCCGCCGACACGCCCACGGGCACAGCCAAAGTTACAGTGCTTTCCCACTCGCGCCTCGTCGCTTCCGGCGAAATCAATGTCGAGAACGCCGCTCGCTTCAGCGTCGAACGCGAGATCAATGCGCGTACTTTGCCCAATCAACTGGCGCTTTACGGCACTGACTTGCGCAACTGCTCCAGCCTCAAACAACTCGAAGCCAAAGTGAACAACCAACCCGTCAAAGTGCGTTACGCGTTGCCGCAGGAAAACCGCACCGGGCTCGATCAACTCAATCTCGAATTACCCGTCGCACTGCAATCCGCCGCCGTCTGGCAAGTCTCGCTGGCCGTAGACGGCAAACCCGTCAATCCCGTCAGCCTCAAAGCCCTGCGACAGGATGAGAACAATCGCGGCGCGGTTCCGGCAGAAGGTTTTCGGTAAAGCATCAATGTTTCAGTAATGGTTGGCAGATAAATTTTGGGCAGAGAAAGCGGTGAAATTTGGCAGAAACGGTGGCGCAAGCTGCCGAAGCTCTGCGCCGCTTCACTAGGCGAAAACGTGGAGTTATTGGTAAAAATCACGATCTTGAATTGTCAGACCGCGCAGAGCTTCGGCAGCTTGACTTATAGCGAAAGGATGATGCGAAGCCGTTGCTCAACTTCATTCATCGTCTGGACTGTTACTTTGCCCAGTCGTCGCCCAAATCTTTGAATAGAGATTGAGCGAACGTCCTCGCATTTGATGTAACTCGCTACTTGCAACCCGCCTTCGGGCGGCGAGACCGGAACATGCGAACGGACGTTCTTGCTTTTCGATGTGATTGGAAGCACCACCACTAACTCGGCGTGGCTCTGATTAAAAATATCGTCGGAAATAATCAAAGCTGGTCTTGTTCCGGCTTGCTCTCTGCCGACCGTTGGGTCAAGCGTAGTCAGCCAAACTTCCCCTCTCAATAGTTGGCTCATTTGGGTTCAACTCCGTCAAGCAAAGTATTGTCCCACAACGAGCGTTCCGCGAGTTCCTCTTGCCAAGCCTGTGCATCTTCTTTCAGTGTCTTAAAGTCTTGGTTCAACCCTTCCAGAAATCTTCGTCGCTGATATTGTTCAATCGCTTTTTCAACAATGGTTTGCATGGATTCTCCGACCTCAGCCGAAAGGTGGCGGAGAATTTGATGAGTTGCGTTGCTAACCCTAACTTGTGTGTTTGCCATCAATAAAACCTCCAGCCACAAGTTTAGGGCGGGGTAGGGAGGCAGTCAACAAATCAGTCAACAATTTTGTCATTCAACGTGCAAGCCCAACACACCGTTCACCGGGCCGCGCCTCTCCTTTCAAACCGAATCGCTACGGGAAGCGGCTACGGTTGAATGGATGTTAGGCGCGAGGTTCGAATCAAGGGGAACCATTTCGGCAAGCAGGGTCTCTGGCGCAACGTCCTGCTCGTGAGGCCAGGTGACTGCACCGAACAGGATGCCTACCTGATTGAAGTAATGCACATCCCGAAGTTCACGAAATACGCCATGCTCAAGATAAGGCTTTAGGTCAAAAATTCCACTTCGCCCATCCTCGATCTCGACATAGATACGATAATCCGGCAACGGTTTAACGGTTTTTACATCCCAGTACATAGTTTTACCTCACAGGGGATCTATTTTGTAGGGGGTATCGCCACTGACCGCCAATTCCCAGTCGGCCATCAGCTCATCGCGGTGAAGCTCGATCCATGCCTGTACCAGCCTCAACTGCTTGCGGGGCAACTCACCAGAGAGAACCTCGCTATCTCCTATTCCAATGGACGCTTCAAACTCGGCGTACTTCGCGTGGATGTGCGGCAGGTGGTGGTGTTGGTTGTCGAGGAAATACAGGCGAATGATGACCCCGTAAAACATGGAAATGACAGGCATGAATAGAACTCCTTCAGATTTGACAGGTTCTTACATTGAAATAGCGCCGAACAACCCGTTCACCGGGCGGCGCCTCTCTTTTCAAACCCATTGGCTACGGAAAGCGGCTACGGTTGAATGGATGTTCGGCTCGCTGTTATTTTCAAAGCGATTAGGGTAATTCCAGCCAGTCGCGTAAGGATTTTTCGAGTTGTGCTGCATCTGCGTCTTCAAGTTTGCCAATGCGCTTTTTGACCAGCGTTTCTTTTATCGTGTAGATGCCGCGCTTGACCGCTGTTTCCACGTTTAAGCCTGTTGCTTTCCAATCGGTAAGTACGAACTCACCTGCTAACAAGCCTCTCGTTTTGCTGGTCAGTGCGACAACAAACAAATCTTGCGAAACGTGCGCTGCATTAACCACAATTGCCGGTCTGACCTTTGCGCTCGTCAAATCTGAAAATGGGTAGAGGACAAGCACAACTTCAGGCTTCGAGTAACTCGGCATAAACGTCGTCCTCCACATTGTCCCAAATCTCGTTCAAGGATGCAGAGCTTGCCGCTTGCCAAAAGTCGGCTTCGTCTTCAACCAGCAGCGTAACTAAAACTCTTGTGCCTTCCGGTGCGTCAACTCTGCCAAGCGTTTTGATTCCACCTTCGTGGACAACAGCCCAAACTGTATTCAACATAGAATTATAACCTCTCGATAAACAGCTTATAGCAGGCGAAGCATCGCGGCAAAAGGAAAGAGCCGAACGCCATGTTCACCGTGCCGCGCCTGTAACATTGGCATTAGCCACAGCACTCGTTGGCGCGGCTACGGTGGAATAGATGTTCGGTCGGCTTTGTTACTTGCTGTCGGCTTTTGGGTTTATTGCCGAACCGGAAGCTGCTAATAAACGCCATTGCCCATCCGATTTTGTTAAGACCATCAGACTATGTGCGCTTTCTGAGTGCGGCTTCCCCTGTTTATCTTTGTAACTTACGGTTTGCTGTCCCGTAACGACAACAACATTTCCGTACGCCTTGACTCGCATATCTTTGTTCTCTGATTTCATGTCAGTGTCCTCTGCTAGGTACAATTTCTTCTTTCCTTCCAACACCTGCGCCTTTGTCCAAGTTCTGCCGTCCATCATAAAGATATATTCGGGTACTAATACTCGTTCATAAATACTTACATCCTTTTTGCTATCTGCCTCCTCTAACTGCTTTAGAAAAGCCATTACTTCCGGTTCAAGATTGGGCGTGTTTTCGAGTGTTACTGGCGTTGGGGCTTGATTGTTGACGGCGACTTTTTCTGTTTTGTCATTGCAGGCAAGAAGCAAAAAAGCAACCAGCAACAGTGATGTTAAGCCAAGATAATTTTTCATTGGGTTTCTCCTTTTGTAGGGTGATAGTTTCATTTAGAGTAAGAGACCGAACACCGGGTTGACCGGGCGGCGCTGAACCGCTCGCATACCTGAATAACCAGCGCCGCTCCGCGTCGAACCGATGTTAGGCATTGGCGGCACACCGAAGGGAGATTTATGGCAGTAGACGTATTAGCGCCGAAGGGCTATCGAAAAGCACCGCCGCAAGTGAAGTACGATCAAGCAACCTTTGATTTCGTGAAACAGCACAGTGCAGAAATGCTTGCTCATTGCGTTGCACACCAAAGGCCGCAAGATTGGGACTTATTGGCAGTAATCATTGAGGACGCGCAAGCTGACCACTGGAAGTCATTACGCGCAGTCAGTTGCGAGTATTGCGCAAAGAATGACGTGCCAATGATCTTGGACAAAGACGGTGTAAGTGTCTTCGTTTCAAAAGAAACAGGCAATTGGAGTCACGCTTATGATTGTATGTGGTGGACTTGCACATCGCTCAGTCACGAGCAGAGCGTAGCCACTGTCTAACGCCAAATTAACCGTGCCGCGCCTGTAGCACTGGTAATAACAAAGATCGTGGCTGGCGCGGCTACGGTTGAATTGATGTTCGGCAGCTTTTGGTTTTATGCGACATTTCACGAATGCGAGCTTGTCAGAAGACCGAACTTGGATAGAAGACGGACTTATCTACTCTGAAGTTATTCGCCAGGAATATGGCGGGAATAACTGTGTCATCAGCGCAGGAACCGTAGAAGGGGAAAACAAGCCGAAGGTGGATTGTGTCTACCTTCGGCTTGAAAAAGACAGTGTAGAGCCTACCGTTTTACTTTTGCGCCCCGATGAAATGCAAAGCATAGCTTGGGTTGCAAGCGGTGCGATCTGGTCTCACCTGATGGCGCAAAAGCAGCCCGATTAGCTCTTTTTCTTGTTGGTGTCTACGACCTGTTCCCACTTTTCCCCTGGCTTAGGGGTTGGCGGAGCAGGCTCATTTTTTACCAACGTAGACTTTACGTTAGTCTTCGTGCTTTTGTAGATACCGGAGTCCGGTACTTTCTGACCTGGTTTTACTGTCGGTTTAGGGTTTGCCATTGCAATTTTCCTTTATGGCAGGCTGGGTGAGTCTTTACGAGAGAAGCGGCGTTGTGCTATAAGTCTTTGCCAAGATATATCACAATGCCCGTTCAACTAATTTCACCGCCTGCCAAGAAGGGAGATCAGTTGAGCGGGTTTTGTTTTCTCGCCTAAAGCTGACTCCATTATCAGGTTGAACTATTCACTTTTCAAGCGTGGCACACTGTCTTATTTAGGCATCGTGCTGCCGAACATGTAATTAGGCGGAATGCCTAAGTTGGTCTATGGCGAAACAGGTTTCGCCATAGACCAATTGTTTCGCTATAGACCAACAAAAAGTTGGTCTATAGCGAAACCTCACGTCGCTCGACGTGAGCAGAAAGACCAAGCGTCACGGCGGCTTCATAGCGAATATTCCAGACGCAACGCTTGCTGTCCCATTTGCCTCCTGCGGCACGGATTCGTTTTTCAGTTGGTTGGTCTACGAACCCGGTGCGCAGCCAAACCATTTCGTCGGGCAGGTAGCGTTGAGCCGGCGGGAGCCAATCGTTTTCTTCTACGATGATTTCTACGGTTTTGACGCGCTTGCCGGCGAGCGCGTCATAGCGATAGCGCACACAGACCAAACGCTCACCGTATTGGGAGAGAAATTTTTTGGTTCCTGATTGCCCGGGCTTCAGTTTACGGATCATGGCGACCTCGCTAACCGACCAAAACAAAAAAGTGATAAAGGCTTTGCTCTGAGACGGCGCGGAGTATAATTCGCCTCGGTGCAATTGCAAAGTCAACTGGCTGAAAGGGAATGCACGTCAACTTTTTGCATCGCGTTAGAGAGAAAGACCGCGTGGCAACCGTGGCACAACTTCGCCAAAGTTGTGCTGCTTCCCAGTGCGTCGGTTGGGGAAGCCGCGCAACCTTGGCGAGGTTGCGCCACGGTCTGCGAACGCGCTGAAGTCTCCGAATAGGTCTTTTGAGGAAAGTTAGCGACTTTGCCAAAGCCCTGGTGCAAAAAGTTGACGCACATTGGGCTGAAAGGAACAAAAAACATGGCAGAATCACAACCACCGAGATTCCTCGATCTGATGCGCACGGCGATACGCTTGCGCGGCATGAGTTATCGCACCGAACAAACCTACGTTGATTGGGCCAAACGCTTTCTCAAGTTTCATGACTTCCGCCATCCGCGTGAAATGGGAGCGCCCGAAATCGAAGCCTATCTGGCTTATCTGGCAAATGAACGCCACCTTTCACCTTCTTCGCGCAATCAATGCCTGCACGCTTTGTTATTCGTTTATCGTGAGGTGCTGCAAATAGATTCGCCTGAGTTAGCCCAATTGCCGCTGGCGAAAAACGAACGACGGCAACCTACGGTGTTTACTCGAGAAGAAGTAGATCGCATTCACGAACAAATGGAAGGGCGCAACCGGTTGATGGCCGAGTTGTTATATGGAACCGGGGTGCGGCTGGCCGAGTTGCTGCGGTTGCGCGTCAAGGATATTGATTTCGAGCGCAACGAAGTCAATGTGATGGCAGGCAAGGGTAACAAAGACCGTCGGACGATGTTGCCCCAGAAGCTCAAGCAACCGTTACGCGAACATTTAGTTATCGTGAAAAAAGCGCACGAGGTAGATTTATTGGAAGGTTACGGTATGGT
>JABFSD010000211.1 GCA_013140935.1 Acidobacteriota bacterium | reverse complement strand
CTACAGCAGCGCCGCTTTCACACCGGTTTCGTCGTCGCGCAGTTTGCCTTGGCGCTGGTGTTGCTGACCGGTGCGGGCTTGTTGCTGCGCAGCTTTTGGAAGTTGCAGCAAACGAGTCCCGGCTTTCAATCTGAACAGATTCTGGCGGCGGGCGCTTCGTTGAATAAACAGGATTACGACCCGCCGCACATGATTCAGTTTTATGCGCAGGAGCTGGAACGTCTGCGCCATTTGCCCGGCGTCGAATCGGTTGCCGCAGTTTCGCATGTGCCGTTTGGCGGACGTACGATGCAGTTGAATTTCAAGCTCGAAGGACAATCCGCAACGTCAGGTAAAAATCTCCCGCTCGCGGATTATCGCGTCATCTCGCCGTCGTGGTTAGAGACGTTGCGTATCCCGCTGCAACAAGGGCGCGCGTTGACCGAACAGGACACGACCCAAACGCCGGTTGTGTATCTGGTCAACGAAGCCTTTGCGCGCGCTTATTCGCCGCATCGTTCGCTCATCGGGCAACGCTTGCTGATCGGTTATGAAGGCGAATGGCCGGGCGAAATTGTCGGCGTCATCGGCGACCTCAAACATCGCAGCGCCGAAGCCGAAGCCTTTCCGACGATGTATATTTCGTATCGGCAATGCCAGACGCATCCGCGCTTTCCCATCATGCATTTCCTCGCGCGCACGCGCCTCAATCCCGCAACCTTGGGCGCCAGGGTGCGCAACGAATTGTTAGCCAGCAACCCGAATCAGGTCGTCTTTTATGTACGCCCACTGGATGGCTTCGTTGCTGATGCACGCGCGCAGCGAAGATTCAGCATGTCGTTGCTGGCGGCCTTCGCATTGCTGGCGTTGCTGCTGGCGGCGCTCGGAATTTATGGCGTGATGAGTTACGCCGTCACGCGCCGCACGCGCGAACTCGGTGTCCGCCTTGCACTCGGCGCACAATCGCGGGATGTGGCGCACCTGATCATCGGCGAAGGGCTGCGCATGACACTGCTGGGCATTTTGCTTGGCCTTGCCGGTTCATTCCTGCTCGGGCGTGTGTTGGCGGGCTTGTTGTTCGGAATCGGCGCGACTGATCCGCTCACGTTTGTCGGCGTCACGGCGCTGCTGCTGGCGATTGCGGTGCTGGCCTGCTGGATTCCGGCGCGACGCGCGACGAAGGTTAATCCGCTGATTGCGCTCCGTAACGAATAGACAAAAGCAATGCAAACCTTTTCAAGGTTGTTTGAACGTCGCTGGTTCCCAAGCTCCAGTAGGAGCGGCCTATTTATAGCAACAGCGCACGACGATTCCCCAAGCTCCGTAGGAGCGACATCTGCGGCACATTTCGCTCCTAACGGAGCTTGAGAGCCGATTGCGACTACGTTCTATAAACAGGAGCGTGAAGCATGAAATTCTGGCGACAACGCAAAGACGAAGAACTCGACGCCGAAATCCGCAGCCATCTCGACGAAACCATCCGCGACCGCCTCGCGCGCGGCGAAGCGCCTGACGAAGCGCATCAATGCCTGACGGGAATATCGTTAAGCAGCGGCGTATTCGGTGAGCGGGCGCACTTGCGGTGGATGGAAGCCTAGGACGATTTGGTGTTTTGGAATGCCCGCGCGTTCCAATTCGGCGGCAATGTCGAGGTCGGTGTTGTCGGCTTGAATCCAAATCTTGTCGTTGACGATTTCGAGATGCACGACGAAATGATGGATGCGGCGCGCGTGTTGCCAGCCGATGGCGACCAGCGCGTAACTGTCGGCGTGCCGGTCAAACAAGGTCTGATAGGCAAGGTGGGGATTGGCCGGACGCCGCCGCGCCAGTTCCCCCAACAATTGCTTGATGACCTGACGGTAATGCGTTAACTGATCCATTGCGTAATGGCCTCCTCTTGTTCATCGAAAATGAGCAGCTTGACTTGGTAATCATGCAACAGCGCCGCGCTGTCTGTGCGGTTGAGCAGGCTTTGCCAGACGGCTTCGCGTACGGCCAGGAACAATTCACGCTCAGGCTCGGTGTTTTGCAGGGCCTTGCGATAGAGCAGGAACTGGTCCAAGGCGGCATACAAATCTTGCAGCAAGGAACTGCTGAGAAAGCTTTTGACTTCGATGGCGATGCGGCGCGCGTCTTTTTCAGCGAGCAAAAGCTTTTCCGCCGCCAGATCAATTTGTACGTCACGGTTGTCCCAATCGAGCGCCAACGGGTCAGCCGTAATCGTCCAGCCGTCCTTGCCCAACGCGGCTTTGACTTGTTCGTGATAAAGGTCTTTCGCTGCCATCGCCGCGATTGTAAACCCCAACCCGGAGACGAGAAAGATGCAATTCAATTGGTTCCAACACAAAGACGAAGACCTCGACGCCGAAATCCGCAGTCATCTCGACGAAGCCATCCGCGACCGTATCGCACGCGGCGAAACGCCCGAACGCGGAAGGATAGTCAGTCATTGAGCAAGCTCTGATTGAATGATCTCCGTTGCGGAAAGTTTGAACTTACGGCGACGAAGGGTCTAACCAGTTGACAGTCAACGAGAAATGCTATCCTGCCTGACGAGGAGGTCAGTGATGGAAAGCATCAAACTCGTAGCGCGCAACGGCGAGGCCGTGCGTGAAGCGCTGGAACGTGGGGAGGTCTTGCACCTCGACACGGCCCACGAAGAAATCACCGATGAATTTTTGCTCTTTGCGATCGAGAGTGGCTTGTTGCAGCAGTGGGCCGACGGGTTTCCCGATCCGCGTAACTGGTCGGAGATTGGTTGTGACGTGATTCTGGCGGCGGAAGTAGCGGCGCGTTTTGCGAGTATTTATTCGCAACGCAAAACGGGGTACGTGTTGCGTTCGGCGCGCGTGTTGGGAGCGTTGGGATACAGCCCGGAAGTGCTGGAGGAAGGCGCAGGGTTGAGCGGGCGCGGGACGGGTGAGGATCAACTTTACAGTGAAGACGTGCTGCGCAAGTTGTTGGGCAAGGCGGAAAAGCAGGTCGCGGTGACGAAGGAAGATCAAGCCGCTGCGGTGCCGGGTGGGGCGGCGGTCAAAGTGCGCGCGCGGGCTTCGCGCCGCGCCGTCAAAGAGCCGGGGTTGGATGAGGCGGACGCGGCGGCACGTTCGCACGCCGTGGCCGGGCAATTGTTGGATTGGTACAACCGCACGGTCGGGGCAGCTTTGTTGGAGTATGCGCAAACCGGGGACGGACGGCGCATTCACATTCTCGACGCGACGAAGATCATGGTGGAGTTGGAGCGCGGGACCTACGAATGCAGCGGCGTGGTCAAAGATGAGGACGGGCAATTAAAACGCGGCTACAAATTGGCGACCGTGCGGACGCTGTTGGACACGGCGGGGCTGATTACGCAAGCGACGGTGGGGCCGATTCAAACGCACGATGCCAAGCTGTGTGAGCCCCTGGTGAAAAGCGGCACGGTCTTTCGCGCGGGCGATTTGTTATTGGAAGATCGCGGGCTGTTGGACGGCGCGGTGATTACTTATCTCAAGCGCGATCGTAGCGTGGATGTGATCGTCCCGTTGCGTCACGGGATGCTGTCTTATGAAGAAGCGGTGAAGCTGGCGCAGATGGCCAATCAATGGCAGCCGCATCCGACGCGCAAGGAGCAGCAGATCGCTTTCGTGCGCGGGGTCGAGCATGTGTGGGATGAATGTGAAGTGCCGCTCAACGCCTGTGTCATTCGCTTTTTCAACGAGAAGAAGCAGGCGCTTGATTACCTCGTATTGGTGACGACGGACGGGAGCCTGAGTGCCAAATGGATCGTCAAGCATTACCAGCAGCGCCCGGAGATCGAGCAGGATTACGAACAGCTCAAGAGTGGCGGTTGGCAGTTGCAGAAATTGAGTAGCACGCGCTACAGCCAGGTGGTGTTTTACCTGCTGACGGTGCTGCTCAGTTACAGCCTCTACCAACTGTTTGCGAACACGGCGGCGGGCGCACACTTCGCCGGCAAAACCCGGCAAGCCATGGCCTTCGAGCAATTAAAAAGCCGTCGTACCAACGTAATTGTTTATGCGGGCGGATACTTTGAAATCTTTGAGACGTTGAGTTTCGTCCATCTGGTGCTGCACTTGTCACCAGGAGTCCAGGCACGCCTCAAGCATTGGTTGGAAGACCATCTGCCTCAATTGGCAAAGCGGGAGTAAACTTTCCGCAACGGAGTGAATGATTCCCCTCGTTTCCCGCTGGCGAAGTTCGAGCAATCCTCCTGTCACCTCTTCCTGCTTGCCATGCCCTTTCCCCAAACAAAAAGTTGCCGCCGATGAACCGCCTGTTCCTGCTGCTATTGCCACGTTATACAAGCTGTGGCATTCTTCCTATACCTTATCAATATGAATACAACTGAATCAGGAGGCAACGACGATGAATGAAAAAACCGATGTCTGGCAGGGTACGATGGCTTTGATGGTGCTCAAGACGCTTGAAGCGTTGGGGCCGCAGCACGGCTACGGCATTGCACGGCGCATCGAACAGACCAGCGAGAATGTGCTGGCGCTCAATTACGGCACGGTCTATCCGGCGCTGGTGAAGCTGGAACAGGAAGGCTACATCGCGGCGGAATGGGGCGTGTCGGACAACAACCGCAAGGCGAAGTTTTACAAACTGACGCGCGCGGGCCGCAAACAGTTGGCGAAAGAAACGCAAAAATGGGAGACGACGACGGCGATTCTGGCGCGCTTCTTTGTTCCGCCACAGGAGTCCTGATGGAGATGCGACAACTACGCGGCTGGCTGGTGCGGCTTTTCGGTCTGTTCTCTCGCAAACAACGCGAGCGTGAATTCGCCGAAGAGTTGGAGAGTCATCTGGCCTTCCACATCGAAGACAATCTGCGCGCCGGAATGTCGCCGGAAGAGGCGCGACGACGGGCGCTCATCAAACTCGGCGGTGTGACGTTGACACAAGAACTACACCGCGAACAGAGAGGATTACCGATGCTCGAAACACTTTTCCAAGACTTACGCTTTGGGCTGCGGATGTTGCGGAAGCATCCAAGCTCTACGTTGATTGCGATTCTGACATTGGCTGTTGGTATCGGTGCAAGCAGCGCGCTCTTCAGCCTGTTTGATGCGCTGATGTGGCGAACGCTGTCGGCGCCGCAACCGGAGCAATTGGTGTTGTTCCGACGCGCTGAATCGTCCAATCGCACGATTTACGATGTGTCGTATCCGATCTTCGAGCGGTTGCGCGAACAGCCGCAGGTTTTTACGGAAGTCGCGGCGAACTGGCTGATCGAACGCTCTGAACCAGCCGCCAATCCCGGTGCTGATTCCGGTCAGGTGCGGGTCGGCATGGCATCGGGAAATTACTTTGCCACGTTAGGGGTTGAGGCAGTCAGCGGCAGAACGTTCACGCCTGATGACAATCGCGTGCCCGGCGGTCATCCGGTCGCGGTCATCAGTCATGGTTATTGGCAAAGCCGGTTTGCACTGGCTCCTGACATTGTGGGGCGCACGCTGACGCTGACGGGGACGACATACACCATCATTGGCGTGACACCGCGCGGCTTCACGGGCGAATGGGTCGGCAGACCGGCGGATTTGTGGGTTCCGTTCATGATGGCTTCGCAAGTGATGCCGGAAGTGCCGGGCGGGTCGGCGAAATTTCCTGCGCTGGTCATCGCGCGTCTCAAACCGGACGTGTCGCAGGCGCAAGCACAGGCGGCTTCGCAGTTGATTTATCAGCAGAGTTTGCTGGCGGAAGCGGGTTCCAACCTCACAGCGGAACAGCGCCAGTTTATCGCGCAACGACGCATTGAGTTGGAATCAGCGGCGAGCGGATATTCGGCGCAGCGCCAGGCGTTGACGCAGCCACTGGCGATTCTGGCGGGGATGGTCGGACTGGTGTTGCTGGCGGTGTGTGCGAACGTGGCGAACCTGTTGCTGGCGCGCGCGGCGACGCGGGAACGCGAGATGGCCGTGCGGCAGGCGCTGGGCGCGGGACGGGTACGCATCGCCCGGCAACTGCTGACCGAAAGCCTGTTGCTGGCGCTCGCGGGTGGGGCCGCAGGATTGCTATTCGCGGTTTGGGGTACAAATTTGCTCTCGGCGATGTTGATGGCGGGGCCGCTCTCCACTGGCATCGAAGACAACTCTCTGGTGCTCTATCTGCGGTTGGATGGGCGTGTCATTGCCTGCGCCGCATTGATGTGCCTGTTCATCTGTTTGGTGGTTGGCCTTGCGCCTGCGTTTCGTTCGTCGCAAGTAGCATTGACGGCAGCCTTGAAAGAACGCAGCACTGGCAATGCAGGCAGGGGGCGGGGGCGTTTCAGCTTGGGCAAGCTGCTGGTAATTACACAAGTGGCGTTGTCACTGGTCTTGCTGGTGGGCGCGGGTTTGTTCTTGCGCACGCTGCGCAATTTGCAATCGCAGGAGACGGGCTTTGAACGGAACCAATTGTTGATGGTCTGGGCTGCGCCCGTGCGGACAGGGCGCACGGTTCCCGCGCTCGCTGATTTCGCGCAGTCTGTACAGCAACGGTTGGCTACGCTGCCGGGCGTGCAATCGGTCAGCGTGTCCACGGGCGGGCTGCTCGACGGCAATGTGCGAGGCGGACAGAGCGAGACGTTGCAGATGCAGGGGCAAACGCCAAAGCCGGGATTGGCAATCAGTTCACTGGGCGTGTCGCCCGGTTTCTTTGCGACGGTCGGAACGCCGCTGCTCGCCGGTCGTGATTTCACCGCACAGGACGGCGAAACCGCGCCGCAAGTCGCCATTCTCAGCGAAACGATGGCGCGTTTCTTTTTCGGGAATGAGAATCCGATTGGCAAACGCTTTAATGCAATGGGCGGCACGGGCTTCCCACTGGAAATCGTTGGCGTAGCGAAAGACGCCAAACTCGGCACGCCACGCGACAGCCGGGGCGCGTGGTATTTCCCCTATCGCCAGAACGCGCGCTTTCTGCGGCTCAACTGGTGCATTGCGTTGCGCACAAGCGGCGAACCAACCACCCTGACCGCGAGCGTCAATCAGGCGTTGCGTGAACTTGATCCCAGCCTACCCGTACTCCGCTTCACCACGCTCGAAGAACAACTCAATCGTGTGCTGGCGCAGGAACGCTTGCTGGCGGCGCTGGCAGGCTTTTTCGGCGTGCTGGCGGCGCTGCTCGCGTGTTTGGGATTGTACGGCGTGATTGCTTACACGGTCGCGCGACGCACCCATGAAATCGGCTTGCGACTGGCGCTGGGAGCCACGCCCATGAACGTGTTGTGGCGGGTATTGCGGGAAAGCCTGTGGCTGGCGCTCGGTGGCATCGCCCTCGGCATTCCCGCTGCGCTGGCGGCGACGCGCCTGATTTCCGCGCGCTTGTACGGCGTCAGCCCCAATGACCCGCTCACGCTGGTTGCCGCCATGCTGTTGATGCTGGGAGTAGCCGTCGCCTCTGCCCTCGTCCCGGCTCGTCGGGCCGCAAACGTAGACCCGATGGTCGCCCTCCGGCACGAATAGTAACGATAGGAGGCGTGATGAACATACGACAATTACGCGGCTGGCTGGTGCGGCTCTTTGGTCTGTTCAATCGCAGGCAACGCGAGCAGGAATTCGCCGAAGAGTTGGAAAGCCATCTGGCCTTGCACATCGAAGACAATTTGCGCGCCGGGATGTCGCCGGAAGAAGCGCGACGACAGGCGCTCATCAAACTCGGCGGTGTGACGTTGACGCAGGAACTGCACCGCGAACAGAGAGGATTACCCATGCTCGAAACACTTTGGCATGACTTACGATTTGGGCTGCGGATGTTACGGAAGCATCCGGGCTTTTCATTGATCGCCGTGCTGACGCTGGCACTGGGCATTGGCGTGAACACTGCGCTCTTCACGGTGTTCAATGCGGCGGCGTTGCGCCCGCTCCCGGTCAGGGAACCTGATCGCATCGTGAAGGTGTATCGCAAAGAA
>JABFSD010000050.1 GCA_013140935.1 Acidobacteriota bacterium | reverse complement strand
AAACGAATCGGTTGCGGCCCCAGAGCTCTCCAATTCGTCGTGACGTTTTGTTGCGCAGCGTTGAGTCGCGTCGGGCGACGATCAACATTGAGTTTGTCGAGCACATCGGCTTGCGTGTTGGCCTCGAGCATGGCGTTGCGCGGAATGTCTTCGAGTGGATAAGCGCGTTGCTGATAAAACCATTCTTCGCGCTGGTTGCCGCCTGATTCCTGGCCGAGGCCGGCGCGGGTTTCGAGATGACGTTCGATCTCGTGTCCCGGCGATTGCGCGGCCATGATTTCTTTTAGTTCGTGTTGCGTGAGTGCTTGCCAAACCAAGACGGCGGCCAGAGTGAGCAGGCCGAGGCAAACGGATTGCGCCAGCGCAGAGCGCCGCGCCAAACGAGTTAAAGTTTTCAACATACGTACCTTCCCAGAGATTGCCCGGATATTGCGATAATGTCGCTTTCGTGGTCGTGGGCTGACCGCGCAAAAGGGGAAGCAGCACGGTGAGAAAAATCTTCACACGCAAGCTATCGCAAAGGCGTTGTGCGTGCGGTCTAAAATTGAGAGATGGAATGGTCGCGCTTTACGGTTGAGTCGTAACTCAGGCTCTTTACGTTGGGATGGCAATGAAACGCGAGGTAATGGAATGCGGGCGGATACTAGCACAAGGCTGCGAAATCTGTACCCCTGATTTTTATCCCAGCCGCTGGCAACATTCAGTGCGATAGAGTTGCCCCGCGCGCAAGTCTGCGCGTTCTGCCAAGGTCGGAGCCTTGCAATGTTTCGTCGCTTGCTCATACGCATAAGCCAATTTGATGAGTGTCGCTTCGCTCCACGCGCGTCCGGCAAATGAAATTCCAACCGGCAAGCCGAAGACGAAGCCCGCCGGTACGGTGACGTGAGGATAGCCCGCGACCGCCGGAGCCGAAGAAAACCCGCCCGTGAAATGGTCGCCATTGGCGTGATCGGTCGTCCACGCCGGGCCGCCGGTCGGCGCAATCAACGCATCGAGTTGGTGTTTCGTGTGTTTCGTCATCACCGCATCAGCGAGCGCGTGATGAATGCCACCGTAGCGGTTTGCGAGGTGAGTTTCAGAAAACGACGGCGAGTGGGTCGGTTCATAAATAGAGTTGTTGCGACATGTAGAATCAACGACTTAGCGCCCGGGCAAGGGAGCCGCTTAAAATCAGCCATTCTCAATTCACCATTCTCAATTCTCAGACAGAGGCAATGTTGGCAAGGGTTTCACTCTGTCAAAGAATTGAGAATGGTGAATTGAGAATGACGAAGACGGTGAACACGCCCTAACGGAAGCTGCCTCGCACAGCCAGAAACTCACGATTTGCGAATCTTTTCCACCGCAACAAGCCTAATGTCCTTTGCGAGGTAAAACAAGATGTCATCTTGTTTTATCTCGCAATCGGTCAACTGCGATAAAGATGCGGCACGCGCGCCGAAATGCCCGTGACCACTTCATAAGAAACTGTGTCGAGTAAAGCGGCTAACTCTTCGGCCCGCATCGTAGCCGCGCCTTGTTCACCCAGCAAAACCACTTCGTCGCCGAAGGCGGCAGCGGGGATGTCGGTCGCGTCTACCATCGTCAAATCCATGCTTACGCGCCCGACAATCGGAGCGCGCGCGCCGCGAATCAGCACCACGCCGCGATTCGACAGATCGCGGCGATAACCGTCGGCATAGCCAATCGGAATCGTAGCGATGCGGCTTGTTCGTGTGGTCGTGAAGGTCGCGCCATAGCCAATCGTCACGCCCGCCGGAACCGTTTTGAGAAAGGCGATGCGCGAGTGCAACGACAGCACTGGCTGGACGTTTACGTCGGGCAAGCCGCGTTGCAATACGTCGCCGGTCAAGCCGTATAGCAAAGCTCCGACACGCACCAGATTGCCGCGTGCCGTTGCGTGTCCGTGCGCAGCGGCGCTATTCGCCAAGTGTTGCCACGTCGGTTGATAGCCGCGTGCGCGCATCATTTGCCACGCCGTTTGATAAGCCGCGATCTGTTGATTCGTATGCGCGTGATCGGCATCGTCAGCGTTCGCCAAGTGCGTCATCAATCCGTCAATGCGCAAATGTTCAAATGGCGAAAATGCATCGAGAAACGCAGGCAGGTCGGCGAGCGGTACGCCGTAACGCCCCATGCCTGTGTCTACTTTGAGATGAACGGCGAGCGTTTGATGGCTTTGTTGTGCGGCGTGATTCAACGCAGCGGCTGATTCAATCGTGAAAAGCGCGGGCGTGAGTTGATGGCGAATGACCGTCTCAGCTTGTTCAGGCCACGCGCCGCCGAGGCAAAAGATGGGTTGCGTAATTCCATCTGCGCGTAACTCAAGGGCTTCTTCGATCAAGGCGACGCCGAACCAATCGGCTCCGGCTGCGGCCAGGACTTGGGCGCAACGCGGCGCGCCGTGTCCGTAAGCATCAGCCTTCACGACTGCCATCAATTGCGTATCCGTTCCGATGAGTTGTTTGACCGCGCGGCAATTGGCGGCGAGGCGCGCGAGCGAAATTTCTACCCACGTAGGTCGAGCAGACATGGCGCGCTTACTGCTCCTTGAATTTGTCTTCAAACTTGGTGAGTTGTTTGAGAAAGACGAGTTCGATGCTGCCGACGGGGCCGTTGCGCTGCTTGCCAATAATGATCTCGGCGATGTTCTGCTTTTCGGTTTCCGGTTTGTAGTAATCCTCGCGGTAAATAAACATCACTACGTCGGCGTCCTGCTCGATCGAACCCGATTCTCTCAAATCTGAAAGCTGCGGTTTGCCGCCGGTGCGTTGTTCGGGTGCGCGCGAAAGCTGAGAAAGCGCGATCAGCGGGACGTTCAATTCTTTGGCGAGCATCTTGAGTTCGCGCGAAATTTGCGAGACTTCCTGTTGGCGCGATTCGATGCGTCCGCGTCCGCTCATCAGTTGCAGGTAGTCAATGACCACCATATCCAGCGCCTTCTGTTCGTTCTTGAGGCGGCGGCATTTGGCGCGCATCTCCAGCACGTTGATGCCGGGCGAATCGTCGAGATAGATTTTGGCTTGCGAGAGTTCGGCTACGCCTTGGGCCAAGCGCCGCCAGTCGTCTTTGCCGAGCATGCCGCTGCGCAAACGATGCGCGTCAACACGAGCTTGTGAACACAACATACGATTGACGAGTTGCTCCTTCGACATTTCGAGCGAGAACACAGCCACGGTCGCAGGCGCTCCGTGATGTTGCTGACGCAGCGCAGCGTTTTGGGCGATATTTAACGCGAATGCGGTTTTTCCCATTGACGGACGCGCCGCCACGATAATCAGGTCGCCGCGTTGCATCCCTGAAGTCATGTAATCGAGATCGCTGAAGCCCGTCGCGATGCCGGTGATGAGTTGTTCGCGTCCGGCGATTTCTTCGATGTATTTGAGCTGTTTCTCGGCGACTTCGGCCAGCGGGGTGAAGCCCTGTTTGATGCGGTCTTCGGCGATAGAAAGGATGAGGCGCTCGGACTTATCCATGATGACGGCGGCTTCGTCTTCGTCATCGAAGGCCATGTTGATGACCTGATTTCCCGCGCTGATCAGCCGTCGCATCATAGACTTGTCTTTGGTGATGCGCGTGTAATTATCAATGTTCGAGAAACGTGGCGCGCCTTCAAAAAGTCCGGTGATGGCGGCGGCTCCGCCGATTTGCTCTAACTCGCCCGCGCGACGCAACTCTTCGGCCAGCGCGACCGGATCAATCGCGTGGCCGCGTTCATAGAGATAAAGCATTTTCTCGTAAATCATCCGGTGCGAAGGCAGGAAGAAATCTTCGGGCTTGAGGCGTTCGGCGGCCTGATTGATGGTCGAGTTGTCGAGCAGGATGACGCCGAGAATCAGCCGTTCGGCTTCGAGATTGCTTGGCATCGGCTTTTCGAGAAAGTCGCGGTTCTGGTCTGCCATAGTTGGTCGGAAAGGGAGTCTGTAAGATCGCCGTTCAAAGGCCAAAGCATCTTAAGAGCAAAGCGGGGTTCAGGCAATCACGCGTGCGAAGTCAAAAGCGAACCGCCAGATTCGCCTGGGTTCACTTCATTGCCGCCAGCTTTTGAATTTTTTCTGAAAAAGGTTCAAGTTGTTCGCGCTTTATTCGGCGCAGTGTCCCACAGGCGAAAACCAACCTCTGAAAAGGAATGACGGCAATGAAACACTCAATGCACAACTGGATGAGACCCGAACCGATTGAGACTACGCTCGAACGTTTGCATCGGTTGGGTTACGACGGAATCGAAATCAGCGGCGAACCCGAACGCCATAACGTAACTGAGATTCGTGCGCTGCTCGACAAATACCAACTCGAATGTTGGGGCAGCGTCACGATGATGTTTGAGGGGCGCGACTTGCTGCACCCTGACGCAGGTGTGCGCAAGAGCACGGTTCAGTATTGCAAGGATTCGATCAAGCTGGCGCACGCGCTGGGCGGCAAGATGTTTTGCATCGTCCCTTCGACCGTAGGCAAAGTGAAACCACTCGCCTCTGACGCCGAAGAGTGGCGCTGGGCCGTCGAAGGTTTGAAAGAAGTCGCGGCGTTCGCGCAAGACCACGGCATTACGCCGGGCATCGAACCGTTGAATCGCTTCGAGACTTATTTCATCAAGCGCCACGATCAGGCGTTGTTGCTGGCCGAAGAAGTGGGTTACGACATGCGCGTCGTGCTTGATGCCTTTCACATCAACATCGAAGAAAGCGATTGGCAGCAGGCCATTCGCAACACGGGCAGCCGCTTGCTCGATTTTCACGTCGCCGACAACAACCGCAAGCCCTGCGGACAAGGCCGTTACGATTGGCGCGAAGTCGTCAGCGTGTTGAAAGAGATCAACTATCAAGGCCACCTGACGGCGGAATTCGTTTTGCAGATGGATCACACGCCGACCGCGACGCAAACCGAGAAGCATGAGAGCGACATGCAATTCAGCGAAGCCGATCTTAAATTTATCAAAGGCCATGGTTCGGGTTTGATCAGCGCGGCTGATTACGACGCAGCGACCCAAGCCAGCATTGACCATCTGAAAGCCTGCGGTGCGTAAATTACGACGTGGCACGGGCTGCCCGCCCGTGCCACACACGTGTCGCAAGTCATGAAATCGCTCGAACCCATCATCACGGCGCACCTGTTCCCGCAACTCGACGAACAACTCGTTGTGTTGTTGCGTTCGCTCAACGCCGACGAATGGAATGCGCCGACCATCGTGCCGAACTGGCGCGTCAAAGACATCGCCGCGCATTTGCTCGACACAGCGTTGCGGCGGCTTTCGCTGGCGCGCGATGGATACTTTGCCGAAGCGCCGACCGATGGCGATTTCGTCGGCTTCATCAATCGGCTCAATCACGAAGGCGTCACCGTCTATCGGCGGCTGAGTCCTTCGGTGTTGATCGCGCTGATGGAAGTCGCTACGCGCGAGTGCGCCGAACATTTCGCGTCGCTCAATCCGTTCGGCAAGGCGGTCTTCGCCGTGAGTTGGGCTGGTGAGAGTGAGTCGCTGAACTGGTTCGACATCGCGCGCGAATTCACTGAACGCTGGCATCATCAGCAACAGATTCGCTTGGCTGTGAATCGTGAAGGCATCATGACGCGCGAGTTTTATTTTCCCGTGCTGGATGCGTTTATGCGCGCGCTGCCTTTTCATTATCGCAATGTGACAGCCGTTTCAGGTACGTTGCTGCGCTTTGACGTAACGGGCGAAGGCGGCGGCAGTTGGACGTTGTTCCGTGAGGGCGAGCAATGGAGGCTGATAAAAGATGCAAGTGAGAACCTTGTTGCGCACATAACCATCCCGCCTGAGATTGCGTGGCGCATTTTCACCAAAGGCCTTTCGCAGGAAGCGGCGCGTGCGCAAACGCATTGCACAGGCGATGAAGCGTTGGGATTGCAAGTGCTACGAATGTTGTCCATCGTTGGTTGAAAAGGAGTTGTATGAAAAAAATCTTCACTTTGGTAACGCTGTTGGGCCTACTCGTTTTTCAGGCGGTGGCGCAGAAAGCTCCGCCCAAGCCGGGATGCGCCGATGCGCAAGACCAGAACACGATGAATCGCTGCGCGCAGGAAGAATTTCAAAAAGCCGACGCCGCCTTGAACAAAGCCTATCAACAATTGCTGCCCAAACTCGAAGCCGCGCACAAAGAAAAACTCAAGATGGCGCAACGCGCGTGGATCGCTTTTCGGGATGCGCACTGCGAATGCGAAGCCTTCGCATTTGACGGCGGTTCGATGCAGCCGTTGATTCGTTTTAGCTGTATGGCGGCGGAAACCAACGCGCGCACTAAACAGCTGCAAGCCATGCTGAAAGAGATGACGAGCCGATGAGCAGTTTGCCCGCGTCTTTAGCCCAACGCCTCGAAGCCTTGCGACTTCGTTTCATCGCCCGTTACGGCACGGGCGAAGTGCGTTTTCTCTCAGCCCCCGCGCGCATCAACATTCTTGGCGAACACATTGATTATGTTTCTTATCTGCCGACCGTCTCGCTCACCTTTGGCAGCGACCGGCACGCGATGTGGATGGCTTATCGCCCCAATCCGAACGGCGACGTGCGCGGCGCTTCGACGAATGAAACCTATCCGCCTTTCAACTTTTCTTTACCTGACGCGTCGGACGAACTGCGCGTCGCTGCCGATTGGGAGACCTATGTTTTCAGTCGTCCCGCGCCTGCGTCGCATTGGAGCAATTACGTGCGCGGCGCTTCGCAATACGCGCAATGGCAGCAGGGCAATGCGATTCAACAGGGAGTAGACTTTCTGATTGATTCGACGATTCCGGCTTGCGGCGGTTCGTCTTCTTCGTCGGCGTTGACGTGTTTGGCCGGAGCCGCGTTGCGCGCCGTGAACGGCTTGGCTTTCACGGCGCACGAACTGGCGTTGGATTCTGCGCGCGCCGAATGGTTCGTCGGTACGCGTGGTGGCGCGATGGATCATCAGACGATTTGCCTTTCGCAACCCGGCGCAGCCGTCGTCATTCATCACGATACACAAAAGACCAAGACAGTCGCACTGCCCGCAGCGGGTTATGCGTGGGTTACGTTCTTTTCGCACGAAGCCGACAAGGGCAGCCGTGTGATGTTGGAATACAACGCGCGCGCTGCGGTGTCGCGCATTGTTATCCCTACGTTATTAAGCGCGTTCGTAGTTCCGCCTTTAGGCGTTCGCGTTCAAAGCCCTCCGCCTGAAGGCGGAACTACGAACGCGTTGCCTGAATTCATAACGTTGAGTGAATTCGCGCGCAATCATTCAACGGCTTTTGCTGTGTGCGAGCGGCTCTTTCCACAACTGGTGCGAGAACATTTGCGAGAAGCCTTGCCGGTGCGCGCTTATGCCGAACATCACGCGGGAGAAATTCGCCGCGTCGCGCAGGCGTTGGAATGGTTACGCGCCGAAGCCGTAGTCACTGACGACACAATGCGTAAGTTGGGCGGATTGCTGAATGAAACGCACGCCAGTCTGCGCGATCTTTACGGTGTCAGTACGCCGGAAGTGGAAACGCTGCGCGATATGATTTTGCGTGAGCCGTCAGTTTACGGCGCGCGGCTGATGGGCGGCGGATTCGGCGGCAACGTGTTGGCGCTGGTTCAAGCAGAAGCCGTAAGCGCGTTGATTGAAAAAATCCAGCGTGAGTTTTATGCGCCGCAGGGACGCAATGCTTTAGCCGAAGGCGCAGTGATGGTTTCGCTGCCAGAGGATGGATTGAGAGCCTTGTTTCTACCGAGTGAACAAAATGAGGGAAGCGAAGCGGGATAGCTCTTCATTCGCATTGCCAAGCCGCTTTCCCACTCAGTAGACTGCGCCTCGCATTCAATCAATCCCTTTCACTGAGGACACCACTATGAGCAACGAATCGAAACTCACGCGGCGCAGCTTCGTCACCGCAACAACTGCATCGGTCATCACTACGGCGGCGAGCGCCCGTCGCGTATTGGGCGCGAACAATCGCTT
>JABFSD010000132.1 GCA_013140935.1 Acidobacteriota bacterium | reverse complement strand
AACCAGTTCAAAGACGTATTCATCGGTGCTGAGACGCGCGACTATAAACGCGCTACGACTTCGCAAAAGTGTTTGCGCGCGGGCGGCAAGCACAACGACCTTGACGAAGTCGGCAAGACCGCGCGCCATCACACCTTCTTTGAAATGCTCGGCAACTTTTCGTTCGGCGATTACTTTAAGCAAGACGCGATCAAGTTCGCGTGGGAATTGCTGACCGTTGAATACAAACTCGATCCGGCGCGGCTGTGGTTCTCGGTGTTTGAAGGCGATGCCGAAGTCGCCGCCGATGACGAAGCCGTCGAACTCTGGGTCAAAGCCGGCGCGGCGCGCGAACGTGTGCTCAAGTTCGGACGCAAAGACAATTTCTGGCAAATGGGCGACACCGGGCCGTGCGGGCCGTGTTCTGAGATTCACTATTACATGGGCGATCACCCGAACGACCCGGCGTTTAACAAGGCCGAATACGTCAACGGTGAAGGCGACGACACCGTAGAGATTTGGAATCTCGTCTTCATGCAATACAACCGGCAAGAGGTCGCGCCGGGGCAATACAAACTCGACCCGCTGCCCGCGCCTTCGGTTGACACCGGAGCAGGACTCGAACGCATCGCCGCCGTGATGCAAGGCCACAAGACGAATTACCACTCTGACCTCATCAAGCCGATTGTTGATTTCACGGCGCAACTGTCGGGGAAAGAATATAGCTACGAATCGCAGGCGGGCTTTGCCATGCGTGTTGTAGCCGATCACGCGCGCGCGACGGCATTTGGCATTGCCGACGGCATCTTGCCGGGCAACGAAGGACGCAATTACGTGCTGCGCAAGATTATGCGTCGGGCGATTTATAACGGACGCGAGCACCTCGGACTCAAAGACGAGTTTTTCAGCAAGGTCTGTGAATTCGTGATTGATTTCATGAAAGATGCTTACCCTGAGTTGGAAGCGCAGCGCGGATACATCATCAAGATGGTGCGGCTCGAAGAACAGCGTTTTGGAACTACACTCAGTGTTGGGTTAAGGAAGTTAGATGAACTTATTAGTGCAAGTCGTGACGAAGGAACAAAAAGAGTTTTTGTTCCCACGCCAGAACTAGCCAAGCTATACGACACATTTGGTACTCCCATTGACTTAATGTATGTAGTCCTTAGTCAAGGGAAACATGATCTTCGTGTCCCTGTGCGAGCCAATGATTTGATTTTAGATTACGACGTCATCTTTTTAAGAGAGCACACTGAAGAAGATTTCAGACTTAGTATTGAAAACGAAATTAAGATACTTCAGCAACAAAAAGCTCCAACCCATGTAAGTGAAAATAAATCGGTAAAACCTGTTTACGTTGCATTGCAACGCCGCAACGACACCAAGACTGAATTCAAAGGCTACGAAACGACGACCGTCAACAACGCCAAAATCATCGCGTTGATCAAAGGTGATGAAACCGTGAACAGCTTGCAAGCCGGTGACGAAGGCGAAGTCGTGTTAGACCAGACGCCGTTTTACGCCGAAAGCGGCGGGCAGGTCGGTGACGTAGGCTCGCTCATCAGCGACGCCGCAACCGCGACGGTGACGAATACGGTTTCGCCCGTGCAGGATTTGCGCATCCACAAAGTCAAAGTCGAAAAAGGCTCGTTGCAAGTCGGCGACACGCTCACCGCGCAAGTGGATGTCGAGAAACGCGATGCGACGCGGCGCAACCATACGGCGACGCACTTGATGCACGCAGCCTTGCGCGAAGTTTTGGGTACGCACGTCAAGCAAGCCGGTTCGATTGTCGCGCCCGATTATTTGCGCTTCGACTTTTCGCATTACCAGCCGCTTAACCAAACCGAAATCGAAGAGATCGAAAACCTCGTCAACTTTCATGTGCTGCGCAACGAACCGGTGCAAACCGATGTGCTGGCGATTGAAGACGCGATGCGTACGGGCGCGATGGCGCTGTTCGGCGAGAAATACGGCGACAAGGTGCGCGTGCTGACGGTCAACGGCGTCGAAGGCATCTTCTCGAAAGAGCTCTGTGGCGGCACGCACGTACGCGCGACCGGCGACATCGGTTCGTTCAAAATCACCGCCGACGAAGCCATCGCGTCGGGTACGCGCCGCATCCGCGCAGTCACGGGCAAAGGCGCGTTTGAACGCTTCCGCACTTCAGAAAATCTGTTGTCAGACGCGGCGGGCAAGCTCAACGCCGTGCCTGCGAAATTGCCTGCGGAGATTGAACGGCTGCAAACGCAACTCAAAGACCAAGCCCGCGAAATCGAAAAACTCAAACTCAAACTCGCGCAAGGCGGAGGCGGCATAGAAGACCAAATCACTGAAGTCAACGGCCTCAAAGTACTCGTTCGCAGAGTCGAAGACCTCGGCAAAGACGGACGCCGCCAACTGGCCGATTCGCTGCTGCGCAAAGTCGCCCCCGGCGTCGTCGTCATCGGCGACGTAGTCGAAGGCAAGGCTTCGTTGCTGGTGATGGTTTCAGATGATGCCGTGAGCAAGGTGCAAGCGGGCAAGATCATCAAAGCGCTGCCCGGCGCGCGCGGCGGCGGCAAGCCCGATTTAGCGGAAGGCGGTGTTGAGTTAGATCAACTGGATGCCGCATTGAATGCTGTGAGTGCAACGATCAAGCAGATCGTTTAGAGCATCACACAAAGGTTGTAACGAGGATGTATTATGGCTTTCAGCGATTATAAGAATATCTCTCAAGTGCAGAAAGAATTTGGCATCAAGTTTCAGGAAGAAAACTTCATTGTTGCTGAGAAGCTTGACCCGACACCGAACTTTCTGACGGAGTTTGAATTTACGCGCGAAAACATTGACGTGTTTACCTCTGAAGCCTCGCGGACGGACTTGATTATCACGCCGATTTTGCGGGAAGTTTATAAGCGTTTTCATGAGCAATATTCTTTCTGGATTCAAAAGGCATTAACTTACAACGACAAACTGAACGGCACGCCTGATTACATGATCGCTACGCGGTCGGCGTTGGGAAAGACCGTACTCGATTTGCCGTTAGTGGTGATTGTCGAAGCCAAGAAAAATGATTTTGAACAAGGTTGGGGACAGTGTCTGGCTGAGTTATTTGCTGCGCAAAAGATCAATAATGACTCAGTGACGCCTGTTTACGGGATTGTTACCGACGGCGAATTGTGGAAGTTCGGCAAATTGGCAGGCGATACTTTCACCAGCAATCTTGAAGGTTATACCGTGGGTGATTTAGGCGAGCTTTTTGGCGCAGTTAACTTCATCTTCCTCGCTGCTTCCCGCAATACTTTGCACGTTGCCGTTTAACGTCGCTACTTAAATGCCCTGATAAATGAAAACCGAATAAAGGACGAACCAATGGCTGAAAAACTAAACCTCATCGAACATCTCAACTCGAAAGAAAAGAAGCAAGGCTACGTCACCCAGATGTTCGAGATCATTTCACCGAAGTACGATTTCATCACGCGCTTTTTGTCGTTCGGCATGGACGGCGGCTGGAAGATACAGATGATGGACATGCTCAAGTTGCAAGGCCACGAGCGCGTGTTGGATTTGGCCTGCGGTACGGGCGACATCACCTTTGCCGAAGCCGAGCGTTTGCCGCGCGGGTTCGCCGTCGGGCTCGACATCACCAGCGGCATGATCAAAATCGCCAACGAGAAGCGCGAGCAGATGGGCGTCAACAACGTACGTTTCGACTTGGCCGACATCATGCAAATGCCTTATGAGAACGCCGAGTTCGAGCATGTCACGGCTGGTTATGCGCTGCGCAACGTACCCGACATTCCCGGCGCGTTGCAGGAAATCAAACGCGTACTCAAACCCGGCGGACGTTTCTTCTCGCTCGATTTCGGGCATCCGCCGTTCAAACTTTATGACTGGGCTTATATCAATTATCTGATTGTCACCGGCTCGCTGACGGGCCTGGCGTTGCACGGCGATGCAGACGTTTATCGCTACATTCCCGAATCGCTCAAACGCTATCCGGGGCAGCGCGGCGTCGTCGAATTGATGCAACAGGCGGGCTTTGTGGATTGCGGCTACAAGCAATTTATGGGCGGCATTATGGCGATCAATTGGGGTACGAAACCGAAGTAGGTAAACTATTGGCAAGGAGGTCGTATGACGTTTGCTAAAGAATTATTGATTCGTGAAATCGAGACGCTGCCTGATGCGAAAGTCGAGCAGGTCGCGGTTTTTGTGAATGCGCTGAAAACCGACACGGCTGAGAACGACGCCCTCACCGTTGAAGCGATGCGCGCGCAGATGGCGGAAGAAGACCGTCAAATCATGGAACGTGCTGCGCAATATGATCCGACCGCGCGTTATTCGTTGGCGGAGTTGCTCGCTGATTTCAAACCGGAGCATCGCCACGAGCTTATTGATTGGGGGCCGCCAGTAGGAAAAGAGGTGTGGTAGATGGCTTACGTTCCTGATCGCGGCGATGTTGTCTGTATCCATTTCGATCCACAAATGGGGCACGAACAAGCGGGGCATCGCCCTGCGATAGTGCTTTCCGATCGCTCCTATAACGATCTGCTCGACTTGGCAGTGGTTTGTCCCATTACTTGTCGCTCTAAAGGCTATCGTTTTGAAGTGGTCATCCCGCCGGGATTGGCCGTGAGAGGTGTGGTGCTTTCCGATCAAATCAAAAACATTGATTGGCGTGCGCGTCAGGCGACGTATCTTTGCACTTTGCCTCATGTGGTGGTTGAAGCGGTACGCAATAAAGTTCGCTCACTCGTCTAACCCGATGAACAATCTCGTCACTTCAAACTTATCGCATCATCCGGGACGCACCGCCGCCAGCGTGTTTGGCGTAGCCCTCGGCGTCGTTTTGGTCGTACTCACTGTTGGTCTGGTGCGCGGTGCGTTGCGTGAAGTCGGGCGGCGCGGTTCCAACGTCGGCGTAGAAATTATGTTGCGTCAGGCCGGGCAGGGCATCTCGCTGACTTCGGCGGATATGAACATTCCGATTGATGAAGTCATCAGCAAGGTGCGCGCCGTGCCCGGCGTAGCCTTCGCCGTGCCGATTGGGCAGAACCTCGAAATGGGCGCGAGCGGTGGCTTGGGCATTCGCCAACTCGAAGCGATCAATTACGACGAATTTGCGGCGGCGACTACGCTGCGCATCGTGCAAGGCCAGCCGCTGCCTGCGGAAGGCAATGTCGCCATCATTGACAGCAAAGAAGCCCGCGACAAAAAGCTCAACGTCGGCGATAAGATCAAAGCTCTGTCAGACCGTGAACTCACCGTCGTAGGCATTTACGAACCCGAAATGGGAGCGCGCATCAAAGTGCCGCTGGCATTGATGCAAGCGGCGTTGGGCGCGAAAGGGAAGGCTTCGATGATTTACGTCAAGTGCGTGAATTCGGCGGAGCAGGAAGAAGTCGCGCAACGCATCGTCGCGCAAGTGCCTGATTTCACCGTGCTGTTTGCGCGCGACATTCCGCAACTGATGGCGACGGGCTTCACCGCGCTTAACGTATTCCTCAACGTCGTAGCCGGTCTGGCGACCATCATCAGCCTGCTGGTCATCTTGCTCACGATGTATTCGTCCGTGATGGAACGTACGCGGCAAATCGGTGTGCTCAAAGCCCTCGGCCTTTCGCGCGCGGGCATCGCGTGGGTGTTCGAGAAAGAGGCTTTGCTCATCAGCCTGCTGGGCATCGTGTTGGGCTTAACCGTATCGCTCGTGGCGCGTTACTTTTTGGTGAACAAGCTCAACTGGAAGATCGAACTTGAGACGGGTTATGTGTTGTATACCTGCGTCGGCGGTTTATTGAGTGGCTTGCTGGGTGCGCTTTATCCGGCGCTGCGCGCGGCGCGACTCGATCCGGTTGAGGCTCTGGGTTACGAATGAAGGTTACGAGTCAGCGCACACCTTGCTGAATTTGCCGCCGGATTTGTGTGCGCCTTACACTGTGGCCGTAAGCTCATCATTAGTTGGAGATCAAAACGTATGGCGACTCCTTTACGCGTAATGGAACTCGAATATCCTGCGCCGCCCAGCACGGCGTTGCCCACCATGTACGATTTGCCTGAAGAGGAGATAGGACAACCCGGTATGCCAGACCTCTTTCACGAATGGCAGGGACGCCTGCTTGACGAAACTTTCAAGCCTCCCGGTTTTCAGCCGGAAGAAGTTTTTTCCGCCGTTGATATGAACCTTTATTACGACGTAAAGCATTTCAAATGGCACAAACGCCCTGACTGGTTCGCCGTGGTCGGATTGCCCCAAGAGAAACATCCGGGCATGCGGTTGAGTTACGTGATGTGGCAGGAAAACGTCATACCGCTGGTCGTGGTGGAGTTGCTTTCGCCCAGCACGCGGAAGGATGATTTAGGTACGCGCTTGCGTGACGTAGACGGTTCACCGACCAAGTGGGATGTTTATGAACAATGGGTAGGTGTGCCTTATTACGTGACTTTTGATCGCCGCAATGACGACTGGCAAATTTTCACGCTCAATGGCTCGCGTTATCAAAAAGTCGAACCGACGGACGGACGCTTTTGGATCGAAGAAGCTGAACTGTGGCTGGGTTTGTGGCACGGCTCATGGCTAGGCGAAACGCGACAGTGGCTGCGTTGGTACGACCGGCAGGGTAACTTGATTCCCACGGCGGCAGAACGTGTGCAACAAGAACGCATACACGCCCAACAAGAGTACGAACGCGCCGAGCAAGCCCACGAACGCGCCGAGCAAGCCCACGAACGCGCCGAGCAAGCCCACGAACGCGCCGAGCGTGAAAAATCCGAAAGGGAAGCCGTACAACAGCGTGCAGCCTTATTGGCAGAAAAGCTGCGCGCACTAGGAGTTGATCCCGATCAGATTTGATCGCCTCAGCCGTTTCATCACCAGGCTCGTTTGCGTGCGAGCCGTAACAGGATTCCGAAAATCAAGGCAGCCGAAAGACTAATCCATAAGCCGCGCCACGCAGCCGGTGCGGCATAGTGCATC
Source organism: Acidobacteriota bacterium (assembly GCA_013140935.1). GTDB lineage: Bacteria > Acidobacteriota > Blastocatellia > RBC074 > RBC074 > JACPYM01. Next base: position 1,027 of record JABFSD010000132.1, on the reverse strand, counting down.
TCGATGCGGTGCTTTCCTTTGGGCACATAAATCCCGCGCAAAAAATAATTCGCTAACAATACGGGCGTGGTTTGTCCGTCAATCGTCGCGCGCCAGCCTGATGCGTAACGTTCGCTGATGGTGAGCAGGGCATTGGCATCGGCTTCGGTTTCAATCGTGAGGCGATGAGCGGAATAGTTGGTAATGCGCGCTTGCGGCCTTTGCTGAAAGCGTTCATCAAAGGCGGGCGTAGCGTCTCTTTCCAACAAAGTTTCGGCGCGCGGGTCAAAGGAGATTGCGCCGCGCACGGCTTGCAAGGCCTCGGCGGGCGTGACGTGGCGTACGCGGTCGGTGAGCCAGACGCGGGGCAGCACGCGCGGGTTTTCGTAAAGCTGCACGCCGTCGTGATCGTAAACCTTGCGCCAGTCGGGCAGGCGCGGCGCGAGGGCTTGTATGGCGGCTTTTGACTCGTCGTAAAGCGAAGCGCGCGTGAGATAGATCGTCACGTCTTCGGTCAGGTTTTCGATTTCGAGCCGATCAATCATCGTCGTATCAAAAGAGTGTTGCATCCAGAAACGATGAGCGGCGTTGCCGGGCAATATGTCGAAGAGTTGCGCGGACTGATGTCGGATGTTGGCGTCTTTGTGTCCGAACGAAAAGTCTGCGCTGTCTAGGCCGACTTGCAGCGTGCGTTCGATAGCGGAATCGTCAGCGCGAAAGAGTTTCATGCGTGCGAATGGCTCGCCGGTTTTGCGGGCGGCGGCGTTGACCAGAATGGTTACGAGCGTGAGGCGATTGGCGGGCAGGGCGTGTGCGTGCAGCGTTTGCGTTTGGCGCGGTGGCACGATGACGCCGGTGTCTTGTGCGGCGAAACGCGCTTCGCCGTAACGGATGCTCGAAGGCAACGAAGCCGCAAACCATTCGCTGTAACGCACGTTCAACAAATCGAAGCCTTTGAATTCAGGTTTCATCACTTGTGGATCGCGCGCTGCGGCGAGTTCGGGCGAAGCGAAATGCCAGCCCGCGCCGAATACGTCGTTGTAACGAA
>JABFSD010000886.1 GCA_013140935.1 Acidobacteriota bacterium | reverse complement strand
GTTGCGGAGCGCGTTCGTTGGCGCGCGCGGCGCGAAAGATGAGTTCGCCGTTCTCAAAACGAATCTCGCTCACGGGCAATACGCTGCCACCGCGATTGAGGAAGTCGGCGGCGAGCTTGCCGTCCACTTCTTTGACTTCCAGCCAATAGACATAGTTTTGATGCGGGGCTTCTCCGCTGATGTCCCACTTGCCCAGATAATCCTTCCACAGCTTGCCTTGCGCGAACGTGATGAGCGGCAAACAACAGAGGGCGAACAGCGCGATGAAGCGTAAAACGTTTTGCATGGTGAATTGCTCCTTGAATGATATTGAATTGAACGGCGCAGTCAGCGTAGGCGAGCCTGTGAGTTTTTGGCAAGTTGACGGCAACGATGATTCAGCTTTTGATACGCCGACCTGCTTGACCGCGACCCTTTTCAGGAGACGACACGATGTTGAATAAATTCTTTTCCGTAAGCTGTCTGTTGCTGCTGTGCGCCGTATTCGCTTTGGCGCAAGCGCCCCAGGAAACTGAAATGCCCAAGTTCGATTTGGGCGAATATCAATTCGGCATCTTGCGGCGCGGCGCGAAATGGGAGCCGACGACCGATGCCAACAAAGACGCGCTGACCAAGCTGCAAGCCGGACACATGGCGAACATCCAGAAGATGGCTTCGGTCGGCAAGCTCGTCGCAGCGGGTCCAATGGCCGGAGACGGCGAGATACGCGGCATCTTTATTTGCAACGCGGGTTCGGTTGCGGCGGCACAGGCGCTGGCGGTGGACGATCCGATGATTCAAGCCGGACGGTTGAAACTTGACTGGTACGTTTGGCAAGCGCCCAAAGGCATCGGGGAAAAGATGCTGGCGGAATACAAAACCAATCCGGCGATGAAAATGACGATGGCAAAGTACTACCTCACGCTGCTCATTGCCGATCCCAAAGCCGATTTGAATGCGGCACAAAAACTGTTGCCGCCGCACCTGTGGGACATTCGCCGCAATCTGGATAAAAAGATTTATGTTGCCGCTGGGCCGATTGGCAACGATAAAGAGTTACGCGGCCTTTTCATCATCAATGCCGATTCGCCCGAAGCCGCACAAGAGATCGCCCAACGCGACCCGATGGTCAAAGCCGGATTGTTGAAAGCCGAAATCCATACCTGGTGGGTGGCCAAAGAAGTATGGCAATAAGGAGCGACGCATGACCGAACCTGCTGAAATCACGATCACCGGTTGCAACCGCAGCAAAACCGGCCCGATGCTGGCGACCAATTACCAATTGGTCGCCTCGTTTTGCCTGACACTTTCTTCTGCGCCGAGTGAAGAGTGGATTCACGCCTTCGAGCAAGTACGACGAGCACGCCGTCAACAAACCGGCGAACGGCTCATCCCCGCCCGCATTGACGCGCACGGCCTCGTCATCAAATGCCGTCCTGAAGAATTACAACCGCGCGTCAGCGAATTGCAAGACGACGTTGCCGCCGCCAACCGCGAATTCAAAGTGCTGCTGCAACAAACCGAACGCAACGCCACGCTCGAAGAAAAGCTCCGGCAGGAAATCGAAGCAGCCATTGCCAAGCTCAAATTCAACCAATGAAAACCTGGAAACTCACGCTCGAATATGACGGCACACGCTTCAGCGGTTGGCAGGAACAAGCCAACGCCAAAACCATCGCGGGCGAAATTCGCAAGGCGGCGGAAGATTACTTTCAGCGCGCCATCGAACTCGGCGGCGCGGGCCGCACCGACGCGGGAGTTCACGCGCTCGGGCAAGTCGCGCACTTGCGTCTCTCGCCGCGCGGAGGCCGTCCCCAACAATTGCCGCGTCCGCAGGAATTGGTTTATGCGCTGAATGACCGCTTGCCCGCTAACATCAATATCCTCACCGTTGAAGAAACGCACGACCGCTTTCACGCGCGGCACGATGCCGTGAGCCGCAGCTATCTTTATCAAATTTCTACGCGACGGACGGCGTTCAACAAAAAGCACGTATGGTGGATTAAAGACCGCTTGAACCTTGCGGCCATGCAACAAGCGGCTTCGTTGTTGCATGGCCGTCACGATTTCGCGGCTTTCAGCGAACACGACGCCAAACGCGATGGGCAATCTACGATTGTCGTCATTCAGGAAGCTGCGTTTGAACAGGCCGATCATATGATTTTGTTTCACCTCACGGCTTCGCACTTTTTGTGGAAGATGGTGCGGCGCGTCGTCGGCTCATTAGTCGAAGTCGGTCGCGGCAAAGTTTCGGTCGCTGAATTTGAAAAGTTGCTGAATGACCCGCGCGCCAAAACTTCGCTTGACCCGGCGCGGGTGACGGCTCCGCCATCGGGCTTGTTTCTCGAACAAATCATTTACTCTGAATAGCCACGCGTAGTAATCAAACACCTGCCTCCATACACATCTACACCCTACTCAATGCCCTCAAACTGACGCCACCGCCGGAGAAAGTCTACTGAAATAGAAGTCCAAATCACTCGCAACGCATTGGCAGCTTGACGAATGAACAAATGGAGAGCGACGTCATTGACAGACCCTACCTCGTTTGGCATCATCCCGCTCCTTCAAACGCGCCCGTAGCTCAGTTGGATAGAGCGTTTGGCTACGAACCAAAAGGTCGCACGTTCGAGTCGTGCCGGGCGCATAATAAAATCAAGCGTTTGCTAACGCTTTCAAAAACCGAAAGGTCGTCAACAACACATTGACCAACACAATGAGTTGACGGCCTTTCGCCTTTTCTGACTCCGTGTTTTCAAAGAATCCGAGCAACCGTCATAAACACGTTGCTCTTTCCCTGCCCGTCCTGCTTTCCCAATCAAAAAAAGTTTGTGATCTCTTACGCGGCCTGTGCCAACGGTTCAGGTCTGAAGTGCTTACCTAAAGCATTCAGCAAGGCCGTCGTTTCCTCGATCTTCAAGCCCAGGTCATCAATGCCGCCGCGTGCAACGGTGATGTAATGGAGCGTGAGAGAAAGACCTTGCGGGTCTTCATCGGCTTCTTCCAACGCCACGCGCAGCAATTCCGCCGCTTCCTGCGCATCGCGCGCCAGTCGCTTTATCAGCCAATCGTCAAAGGTGAGAGGGTTGGTCATCGGTCTTTCCTTTCCTGAAAATCCTGCCAGTAATCATGCGCCGCCGTAATGTCAGCCGCTTGCGTCGCCTTAACTCCGCCGCACAACAGCAAAACAATCTGTTGGCCGGAGAATGAGAAATAGAGTCGGTAGCCCGGCCCGTGGTCAATGCGCAATTCGTAGACGCCTGCGCCAACCGACTTGTAATCACCCGGATTCCCTGCGCTCAGCCGGATCAACCGTTTTTCAATTCGTGCGAGAGCTTGCCGGTCGCGCAAACCATCCGCCCATTCTTCAAAGGGGCGAACGCCGTCAACGGTTTCGTAAAAGATGGTTTCTTTCGGCTGTCCATCGAACATTGGTGTTACGCCTTCGCTTTCTTCCCTGCCCGTGTCGGCTTCGCAGCCTTCGTTTTGCGTGTGCGCTTCGGCTTGGATTCTGTCACGCGCGACGGCGGTGATGGAGAATAAGCACCAGCTATGGCAAAACATCTCTGGAGTTATGCCTATGGAATGCCCACACTGCGGACATCATTTCAACTACTCAGATTTTCAATACAAAGCGCATATCGTCACGACGCCGCGCCAAGAGTTTCTGCGCCAACTCAAGCGGCATAGTTACCTCATCTTCCCGCTTGCGACGCTGTTATTTTTGGCAGGTTTCTTGTTGTGGTCTGTTGTCGCTTCCATACCTACCACTGAACCATTGCCGCCGGTTGACGATGACGCGCCGACTTATCGCAAGGTGTAATCACCAGCGGGTTACTTGCCCTTCTTGCTCGCCTTCTTTGTCGCTTTCACCTTTGGTTGGCGCGCAGCTTTTGCCGGCGTGGTCACTTGCAAAGGCTCACTGCTCGTAGCTGTAGCCGCTTCCGCCGCACCACCGGTTGTTACGGCTTTCTTCGCGCCACGCTTTGGGCCGGACTTCGGGCGCTCCAGTTTTAGTGCGTCTTCTGGTATCTGCCAGATCGTCATTCCGGGGATTGGTTCGATTTGTTTAGCACCTGGTACAAGTTGATTGCGAAGCCATCGCATAACAGTCGTGTAATCCACGTCCATCGCTTCGGCAAATGCTACAGCGGTCATAAAGTTTCCCTTTCCCATATATGGTGTATTGCAATACACCTGTTGCACATTTGTCAACGCTCGCGTATGCAAAGCGCCTAATACAAAAAATCTTACCATAGTATGCCTCGTTACACAATACCCTATTGCATTACGCCATACTCTATGCTATAAAACGCTTGTCAGTCGGCAATGACGCCGCAAACGAAAGGCAAGGCAATGATTCTCAACACTTCAATCTGGCAGGCGGTCATCGACGAAGCGAAAGCAAAGGCGAGCAATTCCCCTGAATGGCTGCGTGCGATTGATCGTGCGGTTGTTGAGATTGAAAAGTCTCGTTACTGGTCGTTTGCGGATGGTGTGTTGACGATTCAAAGCACTACATCAAGCAAGCTGTACCGCATCGGCACTGACCACGCTTGCGATGCCCGCAACGGCGTCTGCAAACATCGGGCGGCGCGTCGGCTGATGGTTCTGTACTACGCGGCGTTGCAAGCGCAACCCGTCGCGGCCGCGCCGGTCGCATCATCGGCAATGGCGCAGCGTGAAGCCGAACGCAACGCCGCTGTTTTGGTGCGGCGCTACGAAGGCAAGCGCAGCTATTACGGCGCGATTGAAATCTAACCAACGAAGCCGCGCAGCATCGGCGAGTCGGCTGCGCGTTTTCGATCATCACGACTCACCGAACCCATAGGAGCAAACCAAAGATGAGAAAAACCAAAACAGTCCAACCCAAAACGGTCGCCAGCAAAGACGAAGCGCCGACTGTGCAAGCCTTGCTCGCACGCATTGAAGCGCAGGCCGTCAGGATCGCCGAGCTTGAGCCAATCGAGAGCGAGCTAGACGACGAAGTAGAAGGCAACGCGACGCTGATAAGTGAGAACCTTGACGCGAAAGAAGAAATTGCCGCCTTGAAAGCAGAGCTTGCCGAGTTACAAAAACACCACACGCCGCCGCCGCAAACTTGGTACGACGCCACCCGTGACTTTGCGCTGGCAATCGTCAGGCTGACGAAATTCAAAGACGATCTGAACTACGGTTTATGGCGCGAGATTCAAGACCTCGAAACCGAACTGACGAACAGTCTGAGGCCAGACGATGCGCCATTTCTTGAACTCGAATTGACTGCGAACGGCTTCACCGATTGGTGGCGCGCGCATCCTGACGCAGTTCCGAACGACGTTAAGCGAGCAGCAACCCATAACTAACAACCCATCACAGAAAGGATTTGACGATGAAGAAACAGACCAGAAAACAACAGACCTTTGAGCGTGTCGCGCTCGCACTCGTTCACGCGAACGAGTTGCCTACCGCTTCCCGCTTCGCGCAATGGGCAGGACTGTCCGCCATACCGAAGGCTGACAAGAAGCTGTCAAAAACTGCTGCGTGGCCTGCTGTGGCCGTCGCGTTGGCCGAAGCGTTCGCTTTGCCCGGTACGATTGAAACCGATGAATGGAATGCGTTGATTGAAACGTCTCTGCAAGCCGGTTCAGTGCTGGCAGAATCTTTACCGATGGATAAGGCGGAGGTTGCACGGCTCAAGGGCTTCATTGACGCCACCGCGCCGAAGCAACAAAAGGCATGACGCAGTGGGTTTCCTGAGTGCTTCAACACTCAGAAAACCCGAACAACAACCACACGCCGAAGCGATAGGCCATTGCACTGCAAAGCAATCGTATCGCTTCAGCCTTCCCTTTTGAAAGAGGTACACAAATGCAAACGAATGATTTTACTTTCGACACGCCCGACGACGCGCGGCTTGAGCGCGTGAACAGTCGCGGCGATTGGCTCATCAAGGGCATCATCCTAATGGGCGCGCTTTCATCCGGCTCGCTGGTCTGGCAGACGTTCGCGGCCAAGCACATCGCTGCGCGGTTGCTGCTGACCGTGCTTTACATCGCCGTTGTAGACCTAGCGCTGCTCTGGCTGGTGGACGGCTTCACGAACGCCTACAGCACCGACAAGCAACGCAAGGCCGCGCTGTTCGGCATCGTGTTTTTCGGCGCGGTCGCACTCACCAACATCGTGACGCACTTCATGGAGTTCGCCGGATCGCCGCTTTCGATCTATCAACGCGAATGGCTGCGCTGGGGACTCATTGCCGTCGTCGGCGTCACCTTCGGCGTAGCGCTCTATCTAAAACTCAATTCGCCGAAGATCGCGCAGATGCGGCTTGAGCGGCAATACTCTGCCCTGCGCGATTCGGTGACGGTGCAAGCCAAAACCCGCGCGCTGGGTTCGCAGGTCGTGCAGGAAGCCATCTCTCAAATCGAACAGATCGAAGCCCAGGCGATGGCCGCGCGTTTGATCGAGGAAGCCCGCCAGCGTCATCCGGGACTGAAGGCCGCACCGACACAATCACGGCCCGCCGCCGCGCCGCTGTGGGTTGCTCCGCCGCCGAAACAAGGCAACGGGCTGGACTGGCCGGAGGAACAAATCCCAAAAGTCTAGCGCCGGTGATGAGGGCGGACGCTGCGCCGCCTCACGCATCGGCGCTGATGTTCGAGCAACCAAAGACACCTGCCGCCGTCCTGTTGGATGCCCTCAACAGCGGCGGTTTTCGTGCGTCCAAACCTGCGCCGATTCAACCACCCAGAGAGCCTTTGGGGAGTATCCCCAAACCGCCAAAACCTACGCCGCCAAAGACTGACTTGGGGAGTATCCCCAAGAAACCGGTAAAGCCTTTGAATGCAGAGGGCATGACGGGAAAACTTCAGGTCTCGAAATCGCGCGGCCAGCAAGAGTCTTTCACTGTGACGGCGGACGATTCGCACACGTTCAGAATCCGGCTGACAGAATCAGGTTACGCCGTCGTGTTGCGTTGGAAGGATGCAGAGGGCAAACGGCCTGAGCGTTATCTGTGCTACTTCTCAAAAGCTGAGTGGAAGAAAGCCCAGCGCGACAGCCTGTCGGCCTTCGTCGCACTCGTTCTGATCAAACTCAACGAACGGAAGGCATCAGGGGAAGGGGACGCCGACAAACTCGACGCGCTCGCCAGTCGCGTCCGCGCAGTCGGCACATAACCGCCAACCAACCCTGCAATGACACGAAAGGCCAGCCGTCCCAAGCTGGCCTTTTTTGTGCGTCGAGCTTGACGCCTTAGCCGAACATCCGCTTTCGTTTTTGCGCACGAGTCTTTTTGGCTTCGATCTCGAAAGCGTATTTCGCGCAGCAAGTCGGCTTACCAATCGCCCTCAAGATTTTCGCCCACGTCAGCAAGGGCATTCCAAAAAACATCATGCCGCAGTATCGGCAAACGTGCGCCGCGCCAAACTCCGCCCGTATTGCTTTCAAGTCGCGGCTGATCGTTGCTTCGCTGACATTCAAGACAGAGGCCAGACGCGCAGCCCTTCCGCGCTCAGGCAGAATGACGACATCACCGACCGTGGCGAGAATCTGCCGCCGTCGCTCGAAGGCCATTTGCTGGCGTTGCGCGTTGTATCGTTTGCGCCCGCCGATCATCTGCAAGGGAAGCATAAAAAATCCTTTCGCACTTATGACGACACCGAAGTTAGGTTTTTTTCGCGGCAGCACGAAAGTCAGCCGTCACAAGCTGTCGCGGTTGCCAATCAGTGGGCGACGTTGATTTGTTGCCCGCCATTCGTGGCGATGTTCACTTGCACCTGAACGCCTTTGAGTAACTTGCGAATGCGCGCCAAAGCGGTACACGCGCGCAAGTATCGTTGCTGCGCATACATCAGCCGCCGATCCCAAAACTCGCAGTTGCTGTGACTCAGGCTTGGCCCCCGATGAAACCGCTTAAAAAGTCCGAGTGCGAAGTAAGCAGAACACACGTCGGACTGGTTTTGATCCGCACGTTAAGCGGGTTGCGCGGTGGGCGCAGCCAGTA
>JABFSD010000065.1 GCA_013140935.1 Acidobacteriota bacterium | reverse complement strand
TGGCCGAAATGGATTGAACTCATTCGCGTACATCCATCGCATCCCATAAAAGCTTAAGGATGTCGTCATCTGAGGCTTTGGGTGAAATATCGTATTCGACCAGCCGTGGATTTTTACGATCAAAGTGCAAATCTGATACAGAGATATATTTTATTGCTGGCTCAATGCTCATTTGGTATTCTCCATTACTTGGAATAGCTGCAATTGAGTTGCACGCCCATGATTTTGGTAGGAATCAGGCAAGGCAAGTCTTTTGGGGGCAATTATTAACTCCTTCGCAGTGCGTTTCTCTTGAAGCGTATAACGGATTGGTCTTAATGACAGTTGGTGTTCAGCATATAACTTACGGACAAGGGGATGATTATCGTAAGAAACAAGCCAAGGTAACTTTGTTTGCGCAGAAAGATACCTCGTCAAGAACGCGTGGTCTTTAGGTTTATAAGCATTGAAGTAAAGCTTTTGTCCGTTGTCCACGTAAGGCGGGTCTAGGTAAGTAAACACTTTTGAACGACTATTCCCTTTGGGCAAGTTATTTTTCAAAAAGGCAATAGCGTCTAGCCCAAAAACGTGAATACGGTCACGCGCCCTAGCCAGATAAGCTATGCGAGAGGCAAGTTCTTCTCGATTAAAACGCACATCCATGCGCCAAACCCCAGCCTGTTCTTCTCCACCTATTGGCCCTGCCCCAATTAAAACACCTGAGCGATTGCAACGGTTCATGTAAAAAGCTGCAAAACCTACGTCGAAAAATTCGTGAGCTTGTGGGTTAGTACATATCTCCCTTTGTCGCCGCCATTCGTTTATGGTCAGAGGAACAGTGCGAATCAAGTCAATGAATCGTTCGCTTTCCCGTAAACTCGCTTGCCAAAATGCAAAAATCCTTTGATCCGCGTCATTGATGTAGACTTGCGAAACCACGTTTTTTTTTAGAAGGGTTAATGCTGCACCGGCACCTCCAGCATAAGGTTCATAATAGACGCTACCGCGCAGATCGTTTTGGTCTATCACCTCTGTTAAGAAACCTGATAAGCTGGCTTTACCGCCCGGATATCTTAATGGGCTAACATGTTTCATATGTTCATTTTTTGCCTTTCGCTGATTTCTTTTTGTCCATCCGTTTCATTTTATGATCATTTTATTTTACTGGCTGTCTTCTTCAACCGATTGACTTGTTTACCGCACCCGCGCCACCGCCGTTTGCCATCCTTGATAAAGCGCTTCGCGTTCGCTGGGTTTCATCTTCGGGTTGAATTGTTTTTCGGCTTTCCATTGTTTGGCGATGTCGGCTTCGCTCTTCCAGTAACCGACGGCAAGTCCGGCCAAATAAGCCGCGCCGAGTGCCGTGGTTTCAGTGATCACCGGACGAATCACCGGAATCCCGAGCAGGTCGGCCTGAAACTGGCAGAGAAAATTGTTGCGCGTCGCTCCGCCGTCAATGCGCAACTCTTTGGCCTTGATGCCGGAATCGTGCTGCATACATTCGACTACGTCGCGGGTTTGATAGGCCATCGCTTCGAGCGCGGCGCGGGCAATATGAGCGCGTTGCGTACCGCGCGTGAGTCCGACCAATGCGCCGCGTGCGTTTTGATCCCAGTAAGGTGCGCCCAAGCCCACGAACGCGGGGACGAAATAGACGCCGAGATTTTCGTTGACTGAAGTCGCCATCGCTTCAGTCTCAGGCGCGCTGGCGATGATGCCCAGTCCGTCGCGTAGCCATTGCACGGCGGAACCGGCTACGAAGACGCTGCCTTCGAGCGCGTATTGCGTCTTTTGACCGTCCACCCGCCAGCCTATTGTTGTGAGCAAACCATTCTTTGAGGCATTGGCCGTGTCGCCCGTATTCATCAACAAAAAGCAGCCCGTGCCGTAGGTGTTTTTCATCATGCCCGGTTTGAAACAGCCCTGTCCGAACAGCGCCGCCTGCTGGTCGCCCGCGATGCCTGCGATAGGAATGCTCGCGCCCAGCAAGAGCGAATCGGTCTCACCGTAAACTTCCGAAGAAGATTTCACCGTCGGCAGCATCGAAGCCGGGATGTTGAGTTTCGCCAGAATCTCTGCGTCCCACTTCTGTTTGCGAATGTCGAAAAGCAAGGTGCGCGAAGCGTTCGAGACATCGGTGACGTGCGTGCGTCCGCCAGTCAGGCGATAGATCAACCACGAATCAATTGTTCCAAACGCAAGTTCCCCTTTGTCGGCTTTGGCGCGCGCGCCTTTGACGTTGTCGAGCAACCACGCGACTTTCGTCCCTGAAAAATAAGCGTCGGTGACGAGTCCGGTTTTTTTGCGAATGACTTTGTCGAACTTATCCGCCTTGAGTTTGTCGCAGATTGAAGCGGTGCGGCGGCATTGCCACACGATGGCGTTGGCGATGGGCTTGCCGGTCTTGCGATCCCAGACGACGGTGGTTTCGCGCTGATTGGTGATGCCGATGGCGGCGATGTCGTGCGCGCGCAATCCGGCTTTCGCCAGGGCTTCACGCGCAACGGCCAATTGCGTATCC
>JABFSD010000171.1 GCA_013140935.1 Acidobacteriota bacterium | reverse complement strand
AAGAGAAACAGTCCGCTGACGAGTTGTGTGCCGAGAATCAACGCAACCCAATAGAGAATCTGGCTGCGCGTCACACCATTGCGCGAAAGATCATCAATCGCGCGGCCTACGGCATTGGGCATGACTACGCCAAGCGCGACCGCGATGAGTACGAACAGCGTCCCCGCCGCGAGTTGTCCGCGATATTTCTTGAAATAGTGAAGGAGCCAGGCGTTGCCGGTTGGATGCATAAGGCTGAGTGGCTAGCGAGATTGGCGACTAGCCACTATTTTTCTCCGTGATCTTTGAGTGAACGCGCAATCAAACCGATGCCGCCTGCGATGAGCGTGAAAATCATCAGCGTGTTAAACAAGCTCGTGTTTTGCCAATAAACCGTGAGGTTCGCAATGATGCCGATCACGATGATGACGGCTCCGGCAAAGGTGAGCAGCCAGCCGGGTTTCGAGCGTCCATTAAAAAATAATAGGCCGATGCCCGCGAGCAAAGGCAACAGCGACAGGCCGAAGGCGTTGTAGCCATAAAGCGTCCAATAACTGCTCGACACGTGCACCTGATTCATAAACAGATAGCCGCCGCTAATCGCCATCGCCAGCCCAATTAAAAACTCAGCAATGCCACCTTGCGTACCGCCCGCGCCTTGCGCGCGTCGTTCAAGTTCGGCGCGTACGTTGGGGCTTTCGTAAGGGTCGTAAGCGGCGCGGCGTTCGGCTTCGTCGGTTTTCCAGTCGCGTTGGTTCATGGATGCTCCTGTCAAATGCGGTACGAGGAGCGGTAGCGACTCGGTGACTTGGAATTCGACGCATTCCGAGTCACCGAGTCGCTACCGCTCCTCGTACCGCATGGTTGTTATCCCTTTTTATAGGGCTGCAATTTCTGCCGTAACTCAGTCAGCAGTCCATTCAAAAACTGCGTCGTGAGGTTCGCGCTTTCTTCGCCTTTGAGGATGTAAGTATCAATATCAATCAACACCTTTTTCGTAGCGAGAATCGAATTCAACTGATGATCTAACCGCGTGTCGCCGAGCATGGGAATCTTAAACATATTCGCCAAGTCGGTTTTATACATGTGAATTAAATCATCGGGGTCAGCCAGGTAATTTTTCACTTCGGCCTGAATAATCACCGTCGCCTTGCTGCCGATCACGGCTTGCGACAAGGCCGAACCGCCGGTCTTGCGGTCTACGGTAAGTAACACCGAGTTAAGCACCGGATCGTTGATCGGTTTGAACTTGATGGTTTGTTGCCCCGTACCGGCATAAAAGCCTACGGCGGGAGCCTGCAAACGCGACATCGCGCGGACGAGTTCGCCAATTAAAATCTCGTCTTTGCTCTCGCGCATCTCTTGCGAATGTTTGAAGTTGGATAGAAATGACAACATAACGTTCCTCCTATGCGCTCAAGCGCCCACGTAAATATTTCGCCAACGCCTGCACCGTCGCATAAATATGCTTTTGCAACAGCGCACTATTCACCGACCAGTTCGCGCCGAAGTATTGATCGAGGTCGAGAATTAACGGCACTTGTACGTAAATGTATCCGCTCGTCAGGTCGGCATCGCAGGTAATCACACCCGGTTCGCCCGCGTCGAGGTATTGGCTTTTGACTTCAGCGCGCAAGGCACCAAAGACGGCTTGCGTGTTTTGCACGACTTCGCCGTAACCAATCGTGACGTTGGCTTTGCGTCCCATGACTTTAGCCGTCAATAAATCTTCGGCCAGATTGCGTAATTGAAAGATGACGCGCTGTTTGGTCTGCAACCATTCAAAGCGCAAAAAGTGATTGGTCCCGTCGGAGTTCAAATCAATCAGCGCATACCCTTGTTCGACCATCGAAGTAATGACGGCTCCGACGAGCAAGTCATCCATCCGCGTGTTATTGAGGGTTTCGTTGAAATGCTTCCAGCTCTCTTTGACGAGGCCGACGAATATCTGATCGTGTTCTTCGCTCATAATTCTTTTTCTAATTGAACAGGATTAACGGGATTGTCAGGATTGACGGGATTGGTTAAAAGGATAGCGATGTCAGCGTTGGCATCATCCTGTTAATCCTGCCAATCCCGTTAATCCTGTCTAGTTCTGGTCATGCCGACATCACATTGTCTAAAAATTCATTTCTGAATTTCCCCTGCGGGTCGTATTTCCGCAGCAATTGTTGAAAGTCGTTATAACGTTCGTAACGCGCTTTAAGTTGCGCCGGAGTAATCGTGAATAACTTGCCCCAGTGCGGACGCGCGCCGTATTGGGAAAGTAATTCTTCGACCACAGGGATATGTTTCATTACGGCTTCGGTATGCGGCTTCCAGGTGAAATGGATAACGACGCAATCGCGCTTATAAGCCGTACTCATCCATAAGTTATCTGCCGCAACGGTGCGAATTTCTGAAATAAATAAATCCGGCCCCCATTTTTCGCCCAAGTCGTTAATGGCTTTGAGCGCGGGATAGGCATTACGCAGCGGAATAAAAAGCTCCGACTGCAATTCTTTGCCGGTGCTGGGCGTGAATTC
>JABFSD010000017.1 GCA_013140935.1 Acidobacteriota bacterium | reverse complement strand
AAACGAAAAGGCGAAGGAGGGATGACATTGGATGGCTCATTTAAAGTTGAGGTGTTTGACAGCGGCGTTAAAAGCAGGCTCAGGCCGCTTGCGCCAGATCAAGCCGTAATTGCAGTCCAAGTTTGCGCAAGAGGTTCGTGGCCTCGGCCCATTGCAAGGGCGTAGCGGGCAACGGTAGATGTTGCGCTTCCGCTACGTCACGCAGCGCCAACTGAAAGGCGGTTTCGTCATGTTCTTCTAACACTGCCATCAGATAGCCGGTGGCGTATTCGGGATTACGCAGCCGTTCGAGCAAATCTGCTTTGTAACTCCCTGTCTTATGACTAATGGATGGTTCAGCTTTCATCGTCTTGTTCCTCGCTTTCACTGAGGCGTTGTTGGTAATCAGTCCAGTATTTTTTGGCGCGCTTGATGTCGACAGCCTGCGTGCGTTTGTCGCCCGCGCAAAGCAGTATGACCAACGTCGTGCCCGCCATTGCGACATAGACACGATAACCCGGCCCGTAATTGATGCGCAATTCCGAAACGCCGCCGCCTACCGATTTAATATCGCCCGGATTGCCACTGCGTAACCTTACCAAGCGCGCGTCAATTCGCATTTGGGCCGCCGGGTCTTTCAAGGAGTCAAACCAATCACGAAAGGGCGAATCGCCTTCCTGCGTTTGGTAGTATTTGATCTCTTTCGGCTGCGTATTCATTGGTTATCCATACTCTTGCCGCTGATTCGTCTCACGTCTTCAGGCCGCTTCAGCGGTCTTTCCCACGGGGCGGTTAGGCCAGTCGTTCAACGGCTGTATGCGAGAGGCGTTTCCTCTCAGTCCGTTTGAACGGGCTTCTTGTGACTGGCTTTAGCCAATGGGATTGGACGCCATCGGCTAAAGCCAGTCACGAAAAAGACGCTGAAGCGCCTTATCGAAAACCGTTGCGCTGCTCACCAGCCGTTGAACGGCTGGCCTACTCGCCCTGCGGGAAAGCCCGGTGAACCGGGCTGAACGTAATCGTTACGGCTTGAACTCTTTCTCAGCAGCGCGCAAGGCTGTCAGCATCGCGTCGCGGTTCTCGGCTTGGAGCGCGCCGATCAGTTGCCGCAACCAGTCGCGCCGGGTGGTGAGCGGTTCGTGCGTACCGATGAAATGCAGCGTGCCGTTAAAGCTCCAGCCTACGCGAAAGTCGGCGGGTTGTTGCGCGACGGCGGCGCTGAGCGCGGCGAGTTTGGGTTTGACCGACTCCGCCTTGCCCAGCGCCAGCGCGTTGGCGATCTCGATGACGCGCAGCGCGGTTTGCTGATCGGCGTCAAGTTTCGGATTGGCAATCAGCGCCGCCAGCCGCGTTTCGGCTTCGGCAAAGCGGGCGGTGGTGAAATAGTTCTCCGCCCAAGCGCTTTGCGCGGAGAGATCGTTAGAGTCGAGTTTGACGCGACGTTCGTTGAGTGCGAAGGCTTCTGCCAACTGATAGAGCTTTTCGTGATTAATGCCTGACAATTGCTCCAACCCCTCCGCATCATTGGGAAGCATGCTCAGCACATTGGCATATGCGAGCGCGGCATTTTCCCACTCTCCCAAAAGAAAGTAGGTTTTAGCTAAACTGTTTTGGGTTCTTAACCATCCTTGGGGCAAGGTTTCACGCTGTCTCACTTGCAAGGCCAGTTCAAAAGCGGCAACCGCCTCGCGCAAGAGGTTTGGTTTAGTCTCTCCACCCAGCCGCTCGGCTTGAGTGCGTAGCGTCACCCCAAGATTGCTTTGCGTCGTTGCCCACTGCTGCGGCATTTGTTCACGAGTCCGAACCGTGAGGGCTTGGCGAAATGCCTGGACAGCTTCGGAAAACAAGCGTGAGGCTTCTGTTTCTGCTACACGTTCGGCTTGGCTGGTGAGTACACCGCCCAGATTATTTTGCAGCATTGCCCATTGTTGAGGCTGTCGTTCGCGTGTGTAAATCGTCAGTGCTTCCCGATAGGCTTTGGCAGCTTCAGCGAAAAATGTTATGGCTTCTGCTCCTTCCGTGTGTTCAGCTTGGTCACGGAGTACAACGCCTAAATTATTTTGTGTCATCGCCCACCCCTGCGGCAGTTGTTCGCGTGTGTAGACCGTAAGGATCTGGCGATAGGCTTGTGCGGCTTCGGCGAGCAGACGCTTGGCCTCTATACCTGTTGCGTGGGCGGCTTGATTTTGGAGTATGCCACTCAGGTTGTTTTGTGTCGCTGCCCATTGTTGTGGAAGTTGTTCACGGGAGTAGACAGTAAGAGACTGGCGATAGGCTTGGGCAGCTTCAGCCAATAAACGTGTAGCCTCTGCTCCTACCATGCGTTCAGCCTGGTCACTGAGGGCATTGCCCAGATTGTTTTGTGTCATTGCCCACTGCTGTGGCAGTTGCTCATGAGTATTAGGACTTACGCAAGAGCCATCTTTACCGATGGCGATTTGAGCTGCTGAATCATGTAATCATCCAGCAAGCCGTGTTTGAGTTGATAAACCGTCGTGCCTGCGGCTGTCGCGAGTTCTTTGAGG
>JABFSD010000722.1 GCA_013140935.1 Acidobacteriota bacterium | reverse complement strand
AAAAAAGCCGGTCAAAAAAATCTTCGGTAAGTAATTTGTCGTTAAGTTACTGCTGGAGCGGCGCGGAATTTATGCCTCTCGCCACGGCCTGTCAAGACTTTATTTTTCGTGCCAAAAAGATTTTTCCGGCGGGTTGCGGCACGGATTACTCATCCGCGCTACACCCCGAGCCAACTCTTACAGCGGTTTTACTTTGGATGTGTAGAGCGCAAGGTGTGGGGCAGGTTACCAACCTGCCCCACACCTTGCGCAACCCTGAACACGCAAAGTGAAACCGCTGTAATGGCTTCGTCCAGCCTTTTTCACTTTTCCTTCATCAAGCTCCGGCCATCGCCTCTTCATCCGTCTGTCGCTTCTTGCCGAAGATCCAAACAATACCGACGCTGAGAAAGTAAAGCGCGTACATCGGAACCATAAACACCATCATATTGAAAGCGTCCGGCGTGGGCGTGAAGACGGCAGCGATGATGGCGATGCCTACGACGGCGTGCCGCCAAGCCTTGAGCATCATGCCGGACGTAATCAATCCGATGCGTCCCAACACGAAAGAAATCGTCGGTATCTGAAAGACGATGCCCAGCCCCAGCATAATCAGCATAATCAGATTGAAATAGTCTTCGGCATCGAGCAGCGTGCGAAAGCCACCGTCGGTTTGCCACGCCAGCAAATAATCGCACGCCGCCGGAAACGCGATCTTGTAAGCGAACCCCGCGCCTGCCGTAAAGAAAAACGTCGCCATAATCATCACTGGCGTGATGTATTTTTTCTCGTGGTCATACAATCCCGGTGAAACGAACGACCAAACCTGAAACAGCAAAAACGGAATCACCAGTGCGAGGCCGGTATAAAGCGCCACTTGCACATAAAGCGTGAACGCGCCGGTGACGCTGCGCAAAATCAATTTGTCTTCTTCGCCATAAGTGTTCTGGTTTTCGCCTTCTTTGAGAATCGTGGTGATGGCTTTGCCTTCAGGGACAATGGCGGAACCGACCGCCCAGCGCCGTTCCAGCACGAGCGCGAGTTGGTTATCCTGCTTAACAGCCTTGACCGGCACGGTCGTCCCTTGCGGGACGCGCACACCTTCGACCGCCGTTTCCTGTGCGAAGGTGTAATCGAGGGTTTCGCCTTCGCGTATTTGATTCAGGTCGAGGGAACCCGCTTTGGTTTTGGTGTCTTGAATGCGCGCCTTGCGCAATTGCTGTTTCACCGGTATTTCCAGAAAGTAGTAAATCTGTTTGGCGAATAGAAAGCACACCGCAAACGCGATAGTGACGCCAATAACCGATTGAATCAGCCGCACCCGCAATTCATCTAGGTGGTCGAGAAAAGACATTTGCAGTCCTTCTTCATTGGCTTCCGGTTCTATTTCGTTGACTTCGTCTTCATTGATTTTTTCTGGCATAGCTTACGCTCTCCTGACCAAAAAAATTGGTTGTCGTTGCAACTGAGTCATTAACCCGTGCAACAACAACCAACCGGATAAATCAGGCATTACCTGAATTGAATTGTTTTTCCGCTCTTACGCTAAATCCACTGCGGCTCGGCTTTTTTCTCGACGCTCGGTGTTTCGACGTTGGTTTCGGTTGACGCCGTCGTAGCCTCAGTCGGCAACGGATCGCTGCCCGTCGCACCGTCATAACCCGTGTCGTAACCGTATTGATAATCCGAATCAGCCGTATAACCGCTGTCAGCACTACTCGTTTCCGAAATCGTCGAGCTAGTGGATTTACCTTCAGTGCGGACTTTGTCGTATTCGACTTCCTGTTCCCACGTGCGTTTGAATTCGTCCGACGCGCGGCGGAACTGGTTCATGGCTTGTCCCAACGTCTTGCCCAATTCGGGCAGCTTGCGCGGCCCGAAGACCATCAGCGCAAGTACGAGGATGACCATGATTTCGCCCATTCCCAAGCCCATCATTTTTACTTCCTTTAATTGCAAAATTTGCGGAGGTGGTTAAACCGGCAGCGAATATAGGGGAGCGATTCTGACCCGTCAAGACAGTCTTTGGCTTGTTTTCACTCCTGCGTTTCCAACAAGGCCAACGTCGCCCATCCGGTCGTAGACATCATCTGCGCATAGCTGTCACCGCCCGCAGGTCGTGTTGTCGCCGGCCAGCTTCCGTCTTTGTTTTGTTGCGCGATCAGATAAGCTCTGCCGCGTTGAATCATACCGACGACGCCTGATTGTTGGCGTACCGCTTGCAAAGCCAGCAAGGCCAGTGCCGTGTCGAAACATTCCGGCGGCGCATCGGCATAAGGCCCCCAACCGCCCTCGCGCGTTTGCGCACGGCGTAACCACTGCAAGCCTTCTTCGCGTTTCGCTTTATTCGTTCCGTCGCTGAAAGCCCACACCAACGTGGCAGCATTCATTATGTTGTTGGCCTTGATCTGTGACAGCCAACGCTCTGCCTTTGCCAATGCAGCTTGCGCGTCATTCAGCTTCGCTTGCCGCAACACCCCCACCGCCATCCATGTAGCCAGCGGCGTACCCCACGTCGCGGGCGAACCCACCGTACCCGCCGCGTCAATCGCCCATGAACCGTCTGTACTTTGGTTTGGCAATAACTTGCGTGCGGCTTGCTGCAACGCAGTTGTTTCGTTGATTTGTTTTGCTTCGATGGCTGCCGCCAGCGCCGCCGCGAATTGCAGGTTCGCCAGTTTCTTATCGCTGAAACCCGGATCGCCTTTGTTCTCGTCCCAACGCAGCGGCGCACTCAACCAGGCGTTGGTTTCAGCCAACGTGTTGGCTGGTACAGCAATGCCTTTGCGCAACGCTGCATACAAAGCGCGCGCTGCGTCGCCATTGTTGTGACACGAAAAACATCCGTTGTTGGTTTTCCACGCGGGCACTTCGCGTTGCAAAAAGCTGAGGGCTTTGGTCTCAGGCGTTGGAGGTGTGGGACAGGTTCCCAACCTGTCCCAAGTCTCAGCAGCCGCGCCTGCTATGGGGCAGGTTGAGAACCTACCCCACAGCCCGAGTGCTATGCCAAAACAACAGACAAGTTTGAGTAGGCGTAATCTCATCTCAAACCAGTTTCCAGCCTTTGCGGTATTTGCGGTGAATCATCGGTTCGGCTTCGGGGGCATTCTTCGCGCGCAACTGCACTTCATCCCATTCAAGTTTTTTTCCTACGCGATAGGCAACGTTGCCGAGATGGTTGGCTTCGGTCAGCCATCCGGCGTATTCAAAATTGCCAGGTTCGTCGCCGACAGCCCCGGTATTCGATCAAGCGCCGCGAAGCCCGCCGCCGTCGGCGCATCAATCGCGCCCGCGCCCGCTGCCGCGCCGGTCTGAATGCGTTCGTAACCGGAAAAGAAAAACAGCTTGTCTTTGCCGCGATAAACGCTCGGCCCGCCGCTGCCGAAACGCGGCAGATAAACCGGGCCGCCCGCGTTGAATCCGAAACGCCCGTAATCGCTGCGCGGCATGCAACTGTCGTCGCCCAATGTCGTGCAGCGCGTAATGCCCGCCGTCTTTTGCAGATTGTCGAGTGCGTTCAAATGACGATTGCGGAAGAACGCATAAGCCGTCCCGTGGAAATCGTTGCTGCCGCTTTTGGTGACGGTGATGAATTGCCCGCCGGTCGAACGCGCAAACTCAGCGGCGTATTGATTCGACAGCAGCGAAAACTCGGAAACCGTTTCGGGCGAGATGTAAACCTGCGGCCCGGTGACTGACTTGTCGTTGTTGTCTATGCCGTCCACTACGAAGTTGTTGTTGCGCGGACGCTGTCCGCCGATGGAACCGCCCGTGCCTACGCCTACGCCGCCGCTGCTGCTGACGTTGGGCGCGATCAGCGCGAGGTTGTAAATGCCTGCGCCCGTCGCCGTCTGCGCGAGTTCGACGACCTGCCGTTCGTTGAATCCTTTCGAGAGATTGGTGGTCGCGGTGTCTACCAACTCAATGCCGCCGGCGGAAATCTCTACGGACTCACCTTGCACGCCGACTTCGAGTTTGGCGGCGACGTCGGTGGTTTGATTGAGTTGTACGCGCACGTCGTTAAGCATAAGCCGCTTGAATCCGCCGGCTTCGACAGTCATTTGATAATCGCCAACGGGCAGGTTCTTGAATTCATAGTCGCCGCCGCTCGCGCTTTGCGTGTTGAGCGACGTGTTGGTTTTCTTGTCGTGGATGATGACCTTGGCGTTCGGCACGACTGCGCCGGTCGGGTCGGTAATCAAACCGCGAATGTTGCCGGTGGTTTGTTGGGCGAAGGCGCAAAGCGGCAAAAAAGCCAATGCCAACAGGGTTGCCAAAAGATTGCGAGTCTGTGCTTGTGTCATGACGTTCTCCTGTGTAAAGAAAAGGTGGAGCGGGTTCTCAAACCCGCTCCACCTGATTGCTTAAAAAAACAGCTTGACGGAAGAGCGCACCACGCGCCCGCCGCCATCGCTGTTAGGGGTGTTGGGGTTGAGGAAGCGTCCCGCGACATCCGTGCCCGCATTCGAGCCGACGGTGCCGCCGCCGGGCGAGAACGGACTGATGCTGCCTTGTGTGTATTGCGGGTGATTGAAGGGGTTGAAGAACTCGGCGCGGAATTCGAGGACTTTGCCTTCGCTGAGGCGCGTGCGCTTGAGGAAGTTCACGTTCCAGTTGTTGGTTTTCGGCGAACGTTCGGTGTTGCGTCCCAAGTTGCCGGTGCGCACGACGCTGCCCACCAACCCGGTGGTATAGGTCGGATTGACGATGTAACGTGCCGTCGCCGGATCAATCGGCACATTGTTCGCATCGGGGTTGGTGTGGCCCGTGATCGCGCCTACGGCCATTTCCTGCATGCCGGGCGTGAGCGTCGCGTCTATTTGCGCCATTTGATTGGCGCTGACAGTCACCTTACTTTTACTGACCGTGTTGAAACTCGGTGCCGTGCGCTTGACGGTGTGAGTGCCGAGGTCTACGGCATCAAGGCGGTAAAGCCCTTTGCCGTTCGACATGGTGGTGCGCGTGACGCCGGTTTGCGCGTTGGTCAGCGTGATCGCGGCATTGGGAATGACCGCGCCCGTGGCGTCGCTGACCAGCTCGCTGACCGTGCCGCGACTGGTTTCCGCGTGAAGCGGCAGCGCCCAAAGCCAACCCGACAAAAGAACCGCCAACGCGGCGCGCCGGGAAATAAGGCTCGTAATCGTTTGCATACAAAACTCTTGAAAACTGGGTTAGGTGAACGACGTGCCTCGGTGGCCGGCACGCATGAGATGGTTGACTTCGCAATAGCCATACCGGCGGGCGGGCGGGCCGACTAACCCTTTGATTCGGTGCGGGTTTGACAAGAGGCGCAAGGCAAGGCCGAAGGAAAAGCAAGGCGGCGCGCAACGAAACTTGTTATGGAACAAGTTAAAAATAAGATTCTTCGGATAAAGCTCTGTATAGGGTTGAGCCGAAGAGACTTTCGGCCTATGTCCTAACCCGGACAAGCCGGAACCAAACAGGGGTAATTTTTGAAAAGTTGGACGACTTACAAATTGCGCTGAAACCCGCTCTGGGAGCGGCTTTCAGCGATTCGTCAAAAATATCTTGCCAGAAATGGCAACAATTTCATGACGAAGTATCTACAGACCACCGGCATCTACGCCAAACTCGATCTGGCGGCGCTCTTACAAGTAGCTTTGCCCTGGCCAGGAGGTGCGCAATGAACAAAGACAATCTGCAACGCAGTCTCGCTTCATATCTGGCCATCAGAGAAGCATTGGGATTCAGAATGCACACGACCTGCATTCTCTTGACGGATTTTGTGGACTATCTCTGCCAGCAAAATATCTCTGGCCCGATCCGTACTCAGGTCGCGCTTGACTGGGCCACGAGCGGTTCCACCACGCGCGGGCCGGGTGGGCAGGCCGCCCGACTCAGTCAGGTGCGTGGGTTTCTCTCCTTCCTTCGTGCCAGTGTTCCTGAAACCGAAATTCCCGACCAGCGATTGCTCGCTTCAACTCGTCGCCCGTTGCCCTATCTGTTCACGCCGAGAGAAATCGAGAATCTGCTGGAAGGAGCAATGCAGATGAGGCTACAGGGCTCATTGCGTCCGCTCTTGTGGCAAACGCTGCTCGGCTTGCTGGCCAGCACGAGATTGCGTGTGGGCGAGGCGCTCCGGTTGAAAATCGGCGATGTATTGCTGCCAGCAGACCCACCGCATCTGCGGATTGTTGAAACGAAGTTCCGCAAGTCACGACTGGTGCCTTTGCACCCGACCGCCGCGCAACAACTGCGCAATTATGAAGAACAGAGAAAGCGACTTGGTTACAACGCCCTCTCGGATGCCTTTTTCATCTCTGAGAATGGAAAGGTGCTCGACCACACTTCCGTCTGGCGCTCCTTCCGTCGACTGACCCGCCGTCTGGGCATTCTGCCGCGCGATGGGAGCCGGAATCCCTGCCTGCAATGCCTGCGACACACCTTTGCCGTCGAGCGATTACGGGAATGGTATCGCCTTGGTGTGAATGTGCAGGCGCTCATCCCAAACCTTTCGGTGTACCTCGGTCATCTCAGGCCGCAGGAAACTTACTGGTATTTGACCGCGACGCCGGAACTGCTGACCGCAGCGGCAGAAAAATTCCAGCGTTATGCTGAAAAAGAAGGAGGTGTGATGTGACAACGCAGAAAGAACCTTCCATCGGGCCGCTGCTCCAGTCCTTCTTTACGCAGAATCAGCAGGCAAGTGCGCGATGTCGTAACGCGCCCGCGCCGGCATCGGTTCGTTGAACGTGACCGCCACGTCTTCGCGGTAAACGTTGCCGAAGACTACGTCGAGCACGCGGTTGATCGCGTCGTCGTAAAGATATAAACCCGTGACAAGCAAACTGACCGCGAAGGCGATGCCAAGCGAAGTCAGAGCAGCCTTGATCGGACGGCGCGCGAGGTTGCGCACAATGATGCGCGAAGCAGGCGAAAGAAAACGCGCGAGTCCCAATCGTTCGATGAATCCGGCGCGAAAGCGTGCGGGCGGTTCGGGACGCATGGCTTCGGCGGGCAGCGAACTCTCGGCGATTTCGGTGACAAGCTCTACGTTTTCGAGCGCGGTCAAACTCGGAATCAGGTTGTAAAACTGAAAGACGAAACCGATGTGTTCGCGGCGAAAGCGCGTCAACTCGCGTTCATCGGCGGAGGAAAGATGATGATCGCGGAAGACGACTTCGCCGCTGGTCGGCACGTCCAAACCGCCAAGAATGTTCAGCAACGTAGACTTGCCGCTGCCCGATGGTCCCAGCAACACGACGAACTCGCCTTCGAATAAATCCATGTCAACGGTGCGCAAGGCATGCACCTCGACTTCGCCCATGCGATAGACCTTTGAAATCTGGCGCGCTTGAAACACGGCTTGCCGTGGCGCGGCGGCGGGCGATGCGATGATGGGAGCAGTGGCAGCTTTCATGATTTCATCTCAGGCTTGCGTCGCAGCCAGTTTGCTTTCTTCCCACAACAACTTGATGAGTGTTTGCGTGACGGCGAGTAAGACGGGCCCCGCGATCAAGCCGAGCAAGCCGAAGGCCTGCACGCCGCCTAACAAGGCGAAGAAAAGATAAATCGTGCGGATTTGCACCTGTTCGTGAATCACGAGCGGACGCACGACGTTGTCGGCGAGACCGACTACGCCCGCGCCCCAGGCGATGAGCAGCAAGCCTTTGATCCAGTGTCCGCTGAAAATCAACACGAGCGCAGCAGGCAGCCAAAGCATCGCCGAACCTACCAGTGGTACGAGCGAAAGCATGGCTGTGACGACGCCCCACAAGAGCGGCGAAGGCAAGCCCAAAACCCAAAAAGCCAAAGACATCAACGAGCCTTGCGCGACGGCGACAGCCACGCCGCCGTATACGCTGGCGATGATTGTGCGATAAACGCCGATAGAAAGCTGTTCGATTTGTTCGGCGCGCAAAGGCGCGTGCGCAAACAGCCAGCGCATGCGTTCAGTGCCGTCGCGCAGCTAAAAGAACAACGTGAAAAATACGATGACGAGTTCACCGATGAACGTGGCGAGGTTGCCCGCGAAGCGCGCCGCGCCCGCGAGCATTGC